>CAMCTH010000243.1 GCA_945877965.1 Planctomicrobium piriforme
GCTCGTGATCGATCGTCTCGACCCAACGCAGTGCGTCGCCGCCGTGCCGACGCAACTGGCGGGCGAACGAACCGGTGAAGTGGTCGAGTTCACGTGTCTCGACCCGAAGGCTTCGCTCCGGGTGCTGGCCAATCGCATTCGCGACGCCGCCGAAGCGACGAGCGTCACGACCGTCGCATTCGGCGACGACGAAACCAAGGCCGAGCATTGCGTTGAGCTCCGCGTCGCCGCCGGTGAACGATTTTTGCTTCAGGCGGCCGTGCCGACGCGATGGATCGTCGACTCCGTGACCGCGTCGCCCAGCGGAGTGCTGGCCGATTGGACCCTGTCGGAGGTGCGCGAAAAGCATCGCTGGCTCACCATCCGTCTCGCCCAGGCTTTGAAGCCCGACCGTCCGCTGCGACTGACGATCGTGGCCCGCGCGAAACGCCCCGGAGCCGGGGCGGCGCTTACGGCCGATGATTTGCGGATCGTCGAGTTTCGCGACACTCGCGATGACGCGCCGATCGCCGCCATTCGCTCGGCCGACTCCTGGCGACTGCAACTCGAACGAGAGCGCGAAGAAGCCGCCCCGACGGTCGAACGACTCGATCCATTGCGGCGCGAACTTCTCGGCGAGTTCGTCCCGGAGTACTTGCTCGATCTGCGTCCGTCGGCCGATCCATGGAATCTGCTGCTCACGCGCCGCGCAGCCCGACTGGAAGTCCAGATCGCGCAGACGGCGACATTGAGCGGCGATCAGTTGACGGAGAAGTATCAATTCACCGTCGTCGACCAAGATGCGGCCCTCGTCGAACGGCTCGAAGTTCGCTTCGTTCCGAATCGGACTCAATCCATCTCCTGGTCCCTCGGCGAAGAGCGTAGCGGGGGGCTGGCCGCTCGTCGGACGTCGACGAACGACGCGAAGTCGCTCGGGGGTGTCGAAACCTGGGAGATCGTCTTCCCCACGCCGCAAGTCAGCCCGGTTGAATTGCACGCCGTGCGCCGCTCGCCGTTCAACGGTGCCGCGGAGATTGCCTTGGCGGGCGTCGTCGATGCCGTGCTCGGCAACGGTACGGTCGCCGTCGAATCGGACCCGGCCACGCCGCTGGCCGTCGATCGCGCTACGCTGACGCCGCTTCCCGCAGCGGAACAGACCGACGAGTTGCAACATCGCCTCCGCGGCTACTTCCGCTACGAACCGAATCAACATGTCGTCGCCGGCTTGGCGCGCCGCCTTAACGTCCAACGTTTGACGAACTTCGCCGAGTTGCCGGTCGCCGTCGTTTGGAATGCACGTCTTCAAACAGCCTACGAAGCCGACGGTCGGATTACCCACCGCGCTCGGCTGTGGATCCAATCCTTCGGCGGACAATCGTTCACCTGGAAGTTTGCCGACGGACTCGAACGACTTGCCGTACACGTCGACGATGAACCGCTCACGATCACCGGAACGAACGCCGTCGTGCCGCTGCCGAAGCTCGGCGAGTTTATCACCGTAACGGCAGAGTATACGGAACGCCTCGCCGCGACGGGCCCGCTCCGTTTGGCGGCCGTCACGTCGTTGAACCTCGACTTACCGGTGCTCCATACGGAACGTGATCTTCGCCTGCCGCCGCACTATGCAGCCGTCGACGAAGCAGAAGCCGTGACCGCCGACGATAACGCAGAGAGCCGATTGCAGCGGCTGATCGCACCGTTGGCAAAGCAAGGAAGCAGGCGATCCCCAACCGTCGTACCCTCAAAAATTGAGCCGACGGACCCGCTCTGGGGGCAAGGCGAGTTGAACTTCGACCCCGGAGTACCGACGTCGACTGACGCCGTGTGGCTGGCGCGACGCGAAACGACGGCGGCCGTCCAGTTCGCCGCCGCCGCAATCGCGTGCGCGCTGGGGCTGCGTTATCTGGTACGACGACGAGCTGGATTTTGGCTGACCCTCGGCGTGATCTCGGCCTTGGCGACGGTGCTGCCGACGTATCCCGCCGCGATTCTGGTCTGGTGCTGCTACGGCCTCGTTGCCGCCATCGCGATCGAAATCACCCTGCCGAAGTTGCTGCCGCGCAAATCGACGCGAAACGACGGTCGAATCGGCACCATGCCGACGAGCACCACCGGCACCGCAGCCGGCCGCGCCGTCGTTACGTCGTGGCCCTTGCTCATCGCCGCCTCGCTCGCATCGTCGCTCTCTGCGCAGACACCGACGACGGCGACTCCGCAACCGGAACCGGCCGCGGTCTTTATCCCCGTCGGCAACGACGGTCGCCCGAACGGCGAGCGCTACCAAGTTCCCGAGCGATTGTGGAAAGCCCTCGAACAGCGGATCGCCAAGAATGACCCAACTTCGCTCGGCGGCGCCGTGCTGACCGGTGCCGACTATGCGATCGTCGTCGCCCACGATGCTCGTCGCGCGAAGCATATCATCAGCGAACTCCGGGCGACGTGGAACGTGCACGTCGTTGCCGCGCCGACCGAGGCGGCCATTCCCTTCACGCCGTTCGACGTCTCGTCGACGGCCGTGCTTGTCGACGGTCGACCGGTTGAGGCGGTGCGAACCAGCGACGGCCGACGACTCCGCTTGGCGTTCGATCAACCCGGCCCGCATCGAGTCGAAGTAATCGTCCGAACGGCGACGGCCGAACCGTCGCTTGGCTCGGGCACTGCCCTCAGTATTCCACGCGTTAACGACGGTCGCCTTCGCGTTACAATGCCTCCGGAACTAGGCGGACTGACGATTGCCGAAGCGGCAGAGACGCCGGCCGTTACCGCCGATCGTCGGTTACTGACGACGCGGCTGCTGCCGAACGACGTACTTTCGCTCAGCTGGCATGACGCTGCGACGCCGTCCGAGACCGTCGAGTTCGAACAGTACGAATGGTGGCGTGTTCGGCCCGGCACCGTCACCGTCGATTTGAAACTGCGCGTCGTTTCGCCGACGGCGGGCGGACGTGAAATCACGCTCTTGGCCGATCCACGCCTGCAGTGGTTGCCGCGACGCACCGGCGAAGGGGAATCGATCGAAGTAACTTCGACGCCGCTGATCGTGGAGCAAGCGACGGTCGGACAACGACTACGAATCACGCTGCCGGAATCGCTGCGCCCCGACGCCGTCGTCGAGACGACGTTCCTCCTCAACGGCGCGACGGGCATGGGTCGACTCCGGTTGCCCGAACTGCGGCTCGAACGGAGCGCGGCTCGCCGACATCTGTTCGCCGTGTCGATCGATCCGGGGCTCGACTTCACCTTTGCCGGCTCGATCGGTTTCATCCCGGCGGCGATTCCCGAATTCGAACGGATGTGGGGAACGACCGCGACGTTGCCGCAAGCCGCGTTCGAACTCAAAGCCCTGCGCGACGACTGGAGTTTGTCGACGCGTCCCAAAGCGACGCGTCTTACCGCCGTCGAGACCCAAACCGTGACTTGCGGCCGGCGCCGAGTCGACGTGGCGTACGAAGCTGAGATCACGCCGACGGGCGATGCCATCACGCGTTACGAGTTGGCCGCCCCTGCCGATTTGGAAGTGGCGTCGGTCTCGGTCGTCGACGTCTCGGGCGACGGCGAAGAACATGCCCTCCGCTTTGCTCGCGACGATACGGGGTCGGTGATCGTCTTGCTGCGCACGCCTCTGCGGAGTGCGAACAAATTGACGCTGCGCGGCCGCTGGAGCGTCCCGACGGCGCCGGATTCGACCTTCCCATTCGTGCAACTCCGCGGCGCCACCGGCGGCAGTCGGCAACTGCGCGTGATCCGTCTACCCGAGGCTTCGGTTGAATTGGTCAGTGCGAAGAACCTGCAGTTGGAACCGCCGGAAGCGACCGGCTCGGCCGTCGGACAGCGTGGTCGGCTCGTCGGCGTCTGGCGCGTCACGGCTCCGAACCCGACGGCGAAGCTAAAGATTACGACCAATGCCCCGCGCGTCGCCGTCGAGGCCGTCTCGACGCTACGGCGCGACTTGCAGACGTGGGAATACGAACTCGTCGCGCAACTCGACGTGACAGCCGGCATTGTCGACGAGATTCGTCTCGATTTCCCCGCGGCCGTCGCGCTGCCGCTGACGATCATTCCTACGATGCCCTACGAAGCGACCACCTTACGTGAGAACGGCCGACGACAGTTGGTGCTGCATCCGCGAGAATCGATTCGCGGCAAGTTTCAATTCGCGCTCCGCGGCGACCTGACGGCCCTTGATCGCGAGCATCCTGTGCCGCACGTACGATTACGGGGCGTCGACTCGTCGGTCTATTATTTCCAGCTTCCCGCGCGAACCGGCTTGAATCGCGTCGCCTGGGACGTCGAACAATTGACGCCTGCGCCGCTCCCGGCGGGATTCAGCAAACCGACGGCCGAAGACGTGGTGACGTATCGGGCACTCGGCCCCGAGCCGTCGGCGACGTTGCGCGAAGTCCGTCGCGGCACCGGTCGACCGACCGTGCGATTGGCCGATCACCATATCCGCAAGTCGTCAGACGGCGACGAGTGTGTTTCTACATGGCTCGTCGACCCGTCGGGCTCATCCGAGCTTACGCTCCGTTCGACGCGCAAGCTGCAACTCCTTTCGGTTCGCGCCGGAGGCGTCGACGTCGTGCCGACCGTCGTCGACGATCTCGCGGTTCGAATTCCGACGGCCAGCGACCAGATGCCGCATCTCGTCGAAGTCGCGTATCGACATCTCCCGTTGGCGTCGAAAGCGACCGACGTCGCCGAGTTCACCGCCCCGGTGCTCGAAGACTTGCCGATCGAGCGCACGTTGTGGACGATCGCCGACACAGCGACCGATTCGCCGCCGGTCGTGCAAGATGCGGCGACCGCGGCCCAGTTGCAAACGCAACGCGCCCAAGTCTACACGGCCGTCACGGCCGAGCTAACTGCCGACCAAGGACTCGGTGAAACGCGAGCCTGGATTGCACCGCTGGAACGCCGCCGACAACGGGCCGCAGGTGTCGCGAACGCCGCCGGCGATGCCGCGACGACGGACCTCGACGTCGTCTGGGACGCTGCGGCGGACAAGATTGAATCGCGAGTCTATCTCTCGATGACGGCCGACAAGGGGACCGTCGTCCGTTCGACCGCGGCTCCGGCGAACGTCGCGCTCCGCATCTGGCCTGCGCCGCTCGCCTGCTTGCTCGCAGCGACGCTTCTCTGGCTCGGCGGCCGTTATGACGGTCTCTGGCGGTGGTCGCAATTGGCGGCCATACTCGTCGGCCTCGCCTGGATCGTCTGGCTGCAACCGGCGATCGTCGGCTGGATCTTGCTCGCCGCCGTCGCCGGCAGCCGATTTCACGGCAGCGTACGACAAGCGCGCGAACGTCGCACGACGCCGATCGGCGCGATGCGATTAGCGCGATAATCGACCTCGCCGAGCAAGCGGTTCTGCGCCGTCGTGGCAAGACGAAAAACGGGGCGAATCCTCCCGGTTTTGTAACGTTTTCAAAGCGCGAGTGCCGGCATTTGCGATCGCTCTTGCCGCATATTCAGGCTTCGATTACCGTACCCGCCGACACGCAGCAGTACGGCGTCGTGGGAGTCGCGCAGGGAGCGCGAACTTGCCGCGTCAAACGAACGACGCCGACGAATTGGGTACGGCCGACAGGGAAGGAAGCCGCCGATGAGCACGCCTCAACATGACGTCGGATTTCACGTTCGCTGGATGATCCGTCGCGACATGACGGATGTCTTGCAGATCGAAACCGATGCGTTCGAGTTTCCCTGGTCGGAAGAAGAGTTCGTTCGTTGCTTGCGTCAGCGCAATTGCATCGGCATGGTGGCCGAGTGGGACGACAAGATCGTCGGCTACATGATTTACGAGCTCCACAAGAACCGGCTGCACATCCTGAACTTCGCCGTCGCTCCGCAGTTTCGCCGCCGCGGCGTCGGGGCGCGAATGACGACGAAGCTCGTCGCCAAGCTCACAGCCCAACGACGCAGCCGCATTTTGCTGGAAGTTCGCGAAACGAACCTCGCGGCCCAATTGTTCTTCCGAAACCAAGGCTTTCGCGCCGTCTCAGTCTTGCGTGATTTCTACGAAGACACGACGGAAGACGCTTACGTGATGCAATTCCGCTATAAGGCGGATGCGGCCGTCACGCTCGACGAGAACCAAGTCACGCGCCGGGCTGCTTAAAGACCGTCAACCGATCATTGCAAAACGAGATCATCAGACGGCGATGATCTCGACGGCCAGCGACGGCAAGTCGACGATCGCAATTGAGTGCGGCGTTGCGCGGTACAAGGCTCCGGGATTGAGCACCAAGGCGGGGCCCCGTCGTTCTTGCTTCGCTACGTGCGTGTGGCCGTAGCAAATCAGCCGGTACTTCTCGCTCGCAATCGCCTCGGCAAAGGTCGGGCCGTCGTCGCCGTGCAGCAATGCGATCGGCACGCCGGCCAACTCCAGCGAGCCGAAGCGCTCGTGGCATGTTTGTCCCGCGGCGACGATCGCCTTGCGAAGTTGCCCGGCATGGTGATCGACGTTGCCGAACACGAAGTGCGTCGGCCATTTCTTGAACACCCGCACCACGTCGGCCGACCCGATGTCGCCGCAGTGCAGTACCGCCTCGACGGCAAAACTCTCCAACATCCGCACCGCTTCCAGGGCGTAATCGACCTGGCCGTGCGTATCGCTGACGACGCCGACGAGCATGAACCTCTGGGTCCTTCCAAAGTTGGGAACGGAATTCTCTCGGCGAGTCGTTATACTGCCGCCATGTTTACGCCACTGACAACTCGTTGGCTCGCCATCGGCGTCCTTGCGGCCGCCGTCGTCGCCTTCCTGCTCACCGCCTGGCGCGACGCTCGACGAACCCAATACCGGCCCGTGCAGTACCCTCTATACTGGATCGGCCTCGTGCTGACCAGGATCCTCTGGCGCGCCCGAATCATCGGCCGACTCCAACTCCCGACTGATAGCGGCGCAGTCATCGTTTGCAATCATCGCAGCCCGATCGATCCGGCCTTCGTCGGGTTGGCAAGTAAGCTGGCGGTGCATTGGATGGTCGCGCGTGAGTATTTCGCCGTCCCAGGCTTCGGGGCCTGCCTGCGAATCGTCGGGGCCATTCCGACGCGCCGCGGCGGCGTCGACACGGAGGCGGTGAAGAGCACGATTCGCTACGCTCGCCAAGGCGAAGTGGTCGGTCTGTTTCCCGAAGGCAAAATCAACATTACTGAT
>CAMCTH010000244.1 GCA_945877965.1 Planctomicrobium piriforme
AACTAACTCCAGAAACGCTCGCCAATGGGTCTCGGCCTCGGTGCGGCGACCGGCGTCGTCGAGCACGCGAGCCAGATGATAATGGACATCCGGGTAGTCACCGTGATATCGAAGAGCCCCTTCGAACGCCGCCACGGCCAGATCGAAGCGCCCTTCTTCGGCCAGGATGCAACCGACGTTGGCCCGCGCTTCGACGTAGTCCTCATCGATCTCGATCGCCATCAGATACCGCTCGCGAGCCGCGCCGACGTCGCCGAGTCGATAGAGAACGTCGGCCAGTTGAAAGCAGAACTCGGCGTTGGGTCCTTCGGCCGCGAGAGCGGCACGATACCAATCGGCCGCCTCACTCAAGTGCCCGCTCTCTTCGCATTGCACGGCCGTCTCGACCAACTCCCGGGCCGAGGCGTTCTTGGAAGCAAACGAAGGTTCGGCGCGCGGCAACGACACGATCGGCTGCGCCGCGGCGTCGGCATCGTCCTGCGCGTCGAAGTCGAAACGATACTGGCCGCCCGGTTCGAGCAGGCCGTCGCCCTGCCGAAGCAGCAACTCGCGACCGGCGACGATGACCGAGAGTTGCGCGAGCGGACGATCGACGCCGGGCAACAAGCGACGCAGGGCCGAGAGTTGCCGCTCGATGGTTTGCGGCGATGCGCCGGCCGCCAGCATCCCGGCGAGTTGCCGAGCCGTGGCGACTTCTTGAAAGTCGAAGTATGGCAACCGCCGGACTTCGCGGACCGCGTGGATCAAACCGCGGCGATGCCAACGTCGCACAACGGCGACCGAAACGCCGAGCAGATCGGCCAACATGGCCGGCGTGTAGAGACGTTGCGCGATCGAGTTCGATTCATCGACCAGCTCGCGACGAAAGTCGGTCTCGGAAAGGACGCGGACTTCGCGCTCCGTCGCGGCGGCGACTCTTTCCACCCGCTCCGCCAAGTCGACGGGCGGCAGGTCGTACTCGCCGACGAGCACGACGTCGACGCCCCGCTCCCAATCGTCGAGGTACGTCGCGCCGAGCTTCTTAAGCAGCGACTGCAGATCGCGCTTCGTCACGCTCGCCAAGCGACCGACGATGCCGACGCGCAGCTCGCGCCAGTGAGCGACGTCGGCGGCGGAAGCGGCAGGCGTTGACATGGGATGTGCTGGGGCGAGATGGAGTCGAGTCAGTCAGTCTCCCGCCGCATTGCGCGACTGTCAATCGCCCGACCCAACGGTGAGCGGGACGTTCCGCGCATAAAAAAGCAGGCGGGCGCGTGAGGCGTCCGCCTGCTTGGGTTTCCATTTCGGCGAAGTCGTTACTTCGTCGGAGCGCCGTCGGTGCTCGACTTTTGCGTCGAGCCTTCCGGGGCCGGGGCCTCGGTCGGCTTGTTCGTGTTCACGCGTTCGTCGACCGGGCCGAACGTGCTTGGCAACGACGGCTTTTGCGTGGCGTCGTCGCTCTTGCTCGGAGCGGTCGGTTCCTTACGCAGGACTTCGCCGCTCGTCGACGGCACGACGGTGCTGATCGGGTTACCGCACGGGTCGAGCGGCACGCGGTTCACCACATAGTGCGGCACGCGATAGGTGTAGGTCACCGGCGTCCGCTTCTCGACGATCCGCGGCACTTGCACGGTCTGCACGACCGCCTCTTGCTTGCAGACGCGGACGGTCTCTTGGTCGACCTTCTCTTCGTTGACCCACTTCATCGTCGTGACGGGCACTTTGCGAACTTGCTCTTCGGTGACCATCCGCATGACTTGGACGGGCGTTTGCTTCTCAACTCGTTCGACGACTTGGCGGCAGACGGTGACCGGCACTTTGCGGACCTGTTCTTCGTTGACCATGCGGCACGTTTGCACCGGCACTTGGCGAACCATTTCTTCGTCGACGTAGCGGACCGTTTGGACCGGCACCTTGCGAACTTCGGTGCGCGGCACGAGGCTCGTCTGCGGCACTTGCGCCGTGACGACGTTCGGTTGATAGACGGTTTGCGGCACGACGACGGCCGGAGCTTGCATCGGCGTCCACGCCAAGCCGCCGCGCTGATACACGGCCGCGCCAGTCAGTGGGTCGATTTGGTAACCGCTCTGAGTCCAAGCCAACCGCGTGCGGACCGCGCCGGGTTGCATGGCGTACTGCGTGACGTACTGGCCTTGATCGATTTGCACCGGACGATAGGTCGTGACCGGCTCCATGACGGTGTACGCTTCTTCGCGCTCCGCAGTCTCGATCACTTCGCGACGGACGGTGTAGCGCTCGTCGCGCATCGACGTCTCGTAGACCGGACGCTGTACGGTGTAGCGTTCTTCGCGCTCCGAGGTTTCGTAGACGTTCTTGACGACGTCGTAGCTCTCGTCGCGAATTTGTGTTTCGTAGACCGGCTTCTGCACCGTGTAGCGTTCTTCACGCTCCGAGGTTTCATAGACCGGCTTGGCGACGACGTAGCGCCGTTCGCGAATTTGCGTTTCCCAAACCGGCTTGTACGACGTCACCTGACGTTCGTCGTAGACGGTTTCGTTTTCAATGCGATAAGCGGTGACCTGCCGCTCTTCCATCACTTGGCGATATTCCAAGCGATACGACTGCACGGTGCCGCAGCAGTTCTGCCCGTAGGCGGCGTCGGACGCCAGGAAGGCGGCCGCGAGCGCGAGAGACGATGTGAGTTTCATAGCGCAGAAGACCTCAGACGATTCGATGTGGATGTGAACGGCGCGTCGACGACCGTAGCGCTTGCGCGTTACGCGTCGCGTCCCTGGTGCCACGTGCGTCCAATCGTCGCAACCGTCGTTGCGCAGATCGTCCGCTCCCGCCCCCGTCGTCCGTAAGAGAGGCCCCTTCTTGCAATGTGCAGAAGGTCGGGCAGGCTTGCAAACGTTAAAGTTTAACAAGCTGTTTTTCGTGCCATCTAAAACGTAGCTCACTAACGCTTTAGAGAATCGCAGAATTCTTCAAGATTTTCAGTGCGGCTGCCGATGCCGGCACGACGACTGTAACGGTTGTAACGATAGTAACGCCGGCAGTTTTGGATAGCAGCCGGCGAAACTATGTGCGACCAATACCGGCGGCCGGGCTAGGTGGTTAGACGCTGCGGTTACTTCGCCGTCGTGTTGCGTTTTGCCAACACTTGTTTCACTTCTTCCGCCTTCGCGCGGATGTCGGCTTGCGGGCTCGACGCGATCAGTTTGTCGACCGCGGCGGTCAACTTGCCGAGGTCGGCCGTCTTGTTCGCGACGGCCAATTGCGAAGTCGCCTCGAGCGCGTTCCATTGCACGGTCAGCCCCTTTCCTTCGCCGGCCGGGTCGGGCTTCTTTTCCCCCGTCGTCGGCGCGCTCAGCGGATCGAGCATGGTGACGAGCACGTCGATCGCCGCGGCGTCGCCGTTGCGCGCCAGACCGGTGGCCGAGTTCATCCGCACGTCCGCATCGGCGTCGCTGAGCAGCACTTCCAATCGCTTTTGCGCCGTCTCGCCGCCCAGCACGCCGAGATCGTAGGCCGCATGATAGCGCACGACCGGATCGTTCTCTTGCGAAGCAGCCAGCAGCGCTTCGTTCAACTCCGCATTCTTTTGCAGGGCAGTGCGGTCGAGATTCGGAATGATCCGCGCGAGTCCTTGCAGCGCGGCCAAGCGAACGTCGCGCTCGCGCTCGTCGCGGTTCGTCTTCAACGCCTTAAGCAGCGTCGGCACGACGTCGGGAACGTGAAACTCGCCCAAGACGCGGCACAAGTAATAACGCAGCGTCACCGGCTTTTCGTCGTAACCACCGGCATCGATCTCTTCGTTTAGCAGATTGGCCAAGTCATTCGCCAGGGCTGCGTCTTTCTTCAAACCTTCGTTGCCGGTCTTCTGCAGTTCATTCGCCAGATTGACCGCTTCTTGCCAACGACTTTCGTTGTTCCGTCGCAGCGCGGCGACGTAACTCCGCGGATCGCTCCCCATGTGAGCCAGCCAGTTGAACAAGCCCCAGACGATGATGATCACCGCGACGATGACCGCCGGAATGACGAACAACTGCACGATGAAACCGGCACTCGGCGGTTCGACCGGCGGCAAAGAATCGCCCGGGACCGGACGCGGGGACATGTCGGACGGAGAATTCATGGTTAAACTGCGAAGCAAGAGCGGCGGCCGATAACGATGCACAAACGCCCGCCGCGGCGCGACGAACGAACAGATCAGTTTACTCATTGTAGTACCCCACGGCGAGCGGCCCGGCATGTTCTATTGGGAGCACACTTGCACCACTCCGGCGGAGGACTTGGCCCTCGACGAGGCGCTTTTAGAGCAAGCCGAGCAAGGGACCGAGCCGCACGAAGTGCTCCGCCTCTGGGAACCGCGACGTCCGATGGTCGTGCTCGGCCGCTCTTCGCAATTCTCAATCGAAGCGAATGCCGAGGAATGTCGACGCCGCGACGTGGCGATCGTGCGCCGTTCCAGCGGCGGCGCGGCGATCGTCACCGGCCCCGGTTGCTTGATGTACTCCGTCGTGCTGAGCTACGCACTCCGGCCGGCGTTGCGATCGATCGACGAAGCGCATCGCTGCGTCCTCGAAACGGTGCTGACGGCGATTCGCCCGCATGTTCCCGACGCCGTCCGCCGCGGCACGAGCGACTTGGCCGTCGGTGAACGCAAATTCTCGGGCAACAGTTTGCGCTGTCGCCGCGAGCATCTGCTCTATCACGGCACGCTGCTGTACGACTTCACGCTCGACCTCATTCCGGCTTGCTTGGGAACGCCGCCGCGGCAACCCGACTATCGCGCCGGTCGACCGCACGAAGCGTTCGTGATGAACCTGCCTTGCTCGCGCGCGTTACTGGTCGACGGACTACGCAAAGCCTGGGACGCCATGGAACCGCTGCCGTCGCCGCCGTGGGATCTGGTGCAAGAACTGGCCCACGCGAAATATCGACAGCCGACGTGGACTGAGCAGTTGCCTTAACGCGATTTGCCGCAGACCGCGTCGCCGCACAGCACCCTCAAATCAACGCATCTACCTGCGGCGACGTTTCGTCTTTGCCTTCGTCGGTCGCTCCGGCGCCGCCTGAGTTAGCAACTCGCGGGCGCGCCGGGCTCCGTGCTGCCGATTGATCTCCGCCTCGGTCCGGGCTGCGGCGTCGAGGCTCCAGCTTTCGAGCTTCGTCAGCCACTCTTGGATCTTATTGGCGTGCAGCGGCACGGCGTCGAGTTCCTGCTCGCGCGTTCGTCGGGCCAGCCGTCGCACCTCGCCCGTCAGATCGAGCAAACGCAAGGCCAGCCGATCGAGATCGGCGGAGGGAAAAGGGATGAGCGTCATGTTCGGCTCTCAACTCACAAGGTCGTTTGAACGGCGCGAAGGTCGCCGTCTGCGTCGCTTCCGCATTCTAAAATGCGTCCGTATTTTTGTACATAGTTATGATTATTTTTTGGCCGGGCGACGCGGTATGATAGGCCACGCACGACGCTGTATACACGTATTTTTACGCGTTTTCTCTTCCGACGGCAAATAGCGGCTCAAATTAGCCGCCTAATTATATCGCTTATTTTTGTACGTTTATTGTTCACCCAAGCGCCTAGTTCCTGATCGGAGGGTCGCCCATGATTTCGTCCGCCAAAGTCGCCGAGATTCGCGCCTTGCTCGACGCCGGAGAGCTTTCGCAGCGGCAGATCGCGACGTTGGCAGGCGTCAGTCGCGGCACGATCGGGGCGATCGCCTCGGGCAAGCGGGTCGAACGCCTGCCGCGTCCGACCGACGAATGGGAGGAAGAAGCCCCGATCGTTCGCTGCCCCGACTGCGGCGGGAAGGTGTATGCCCCGTGCCGACTCTGCGGCGTTCGCGAATACATGCGAACCGAACCAGCCGATCGCCGCCAACGGGCCGGCCGACGGAGCGAGACTCGCAACGAGGCCGAACGTGAAAAGTGCGACCCGACGCAAGCTGCGTCGGCCCCGCGACGGCGCTAGCTTTTTCTTCCGCGCTGCGTCACGATAGGGGTGATCTTCACCCATCCACTTCTCTGAGCCGTGACGTCTGTGAAACTGGGGCCGACGGAAATCATCGATACGTTTGCCGAAGCGTTTCGGATGCGCTTCGTGCGGCTCATCGTGACGGCCCACGACGACTACTGGCTCGACGCGGCCGTCCGAGAGTTTTGCGGCTATGCCAGTTCGGTGATCGCGTGCGATGCCGAGATCGGCGTCGAGCGGCACTTGACGGCGACGGAAACGCCCGACGGTCGCCCCGGCGTCGCGCTGCTCGTCTTCGGCTTCTCGGCCGAGGCGCTGACGAAGGCGGTGCCGAACCGGACGGGCCAGTGCCTCATGACCTGCCCGACGACGGCGGTCTTCAACGGTTTGGCGGCCGCGGAGGAGCGAGTGCCGCTCGGCAAGCACTTGCGATTCTTCGGCGACGGCTTTCAAAAAAGCAAACGACTCGACGACCGGCGCTACTGGCGGATCCCCGTGATGGACGGCGAGTTCCTGGTCGAAGAATGGCTGCACGTCGGTAAAGGGATCGGCGGCGGCAATTTGATTCTGCAGGCGGCCACGCTCGAGGCCGGCGTCGCCGCGGCACGTCGGGCGGTCGAATCGATTGCCGAGCTGCCGGGCGTCATCACCCCCTTCCCCGGCGGCATCGCACGGAGCGGCAGCAAAGTCGGTTCGCGATACCCCGGACTGGCCGCATCGACGTCGGAGGCGTATTGCCCCACGCTCCGGGGCCAGGTCGAAAGCCAACTCCACCCAGCCTGCAACTACGCCTACGAAGTGGTGGTCGACGGCATCGACGAAGCGTCGATCTCGGCGGCTCTGGCCACCGCAGCCCGGGCGGCGGCAGGCGACGGGGTCGTCGCCATCACCGCCGGAAACTACGGCGGCAAGCTGGGCAAGTTCCACTTCCATCTGCATCAGTTGCTGGCCTAGCGATTGCTCGCCGATCCGAGTGAACGACTCTCAGCTTGACCGGGCAATCTGCGCGCAAAAAAACGCCCACAGTCGGCAAGGCAAGGTAGATGGCATGGCTCGACAGGTGACTGACTGGACGAGTGGGTGTCGCCGGTCGGTCGATTGGGAACTGGGGAGCCGAGATGCCTTGCCGGAGTACTGTGGGCGCTTTTTGGGTATCTGCTAGCACCATCTATACTGCAATTGGTGCGCCAGAGCCGCAGATTCGATCGACG
>CAMCTH010000245.1 GCA_945877965.1 Planctomicrobium piriforme
TTGTTTCGAGAGTAATCGCCGAGCGAGCGTCACCAAGCCGATTCACCCGAAAAACGGCTACTAAATCCACAGGGGTGACGGTGGTATCGATTGTTCTAAATGTGCAATACTTTTTTCTTCTCAATGGGACGGTACGGTCCAACCACTGATGTGCCGATCGCCACTCGGCCTAAAAACGCCCCAAGCGACTCGCTGCCCAATCGAAAGCCAATCGCATAAACTGTCTCAATCAACGAACATGCCGAGCCCACGCGGAGTTGCCCCCGGATGCGTCTGCCCGTCGAGAAAATCAAAGAAGCGATTTTGCACCCCGAGGAAGAAGTCCGTCTCCGGGCTCTTCGCTATTTCACCGATGCGGACAGCGACGACGCCTCGCTCATGCCGTTGGTGATCCAAGCCGTGGAGAAATACGGCCGAGGTTCGGCCTTCCGAATCTTGCGTGACGCCGAGCACTTGGTTCAGACGGCCTCGACCTTGGACTGGCTGATCCAAGAATTACGGCGAGATTACGACCTGCAACTCGTCCATGACGACAATCTGCGGTTCGCCCTGGGCCTCGTCGTGTTGAAAGCTCCTGTCGATTTATTGACGGCACGGAAGTCCGAGATTGACGCCTTGGCGTCCTTTCCCGATGAATTACGCGGGCAGCTCGACGAGCGAATCGAGATGGCGACCTGGTCTTGGGACCAAGGTTGGCACGCCTTGGAAGAATTCGGCCGTCAAACGATGCGAAAGCGGGACTTTTCGCTGATCCAGAGTCGATACGCTCTGCGTTTGCTGGAGGCACTGGCCCGACACCGAGACCGGGCGGATCACGTGCTCGATTTGCTGCGTCGAACCGGCGACAGCAACAACCGCCTGTTGGACTGGCTGGAACCGGAAATCGTGAAGCTGTCCGGCCTGATCGGCTGCGAAGCCGCGATTCCTTTGCTTGTGGAACGCCTCGGCCACGAAGACTGCACTCTGTCGGATGCGGCGGCGACCGGCTTGAGGTGCCTTCGCTCGGACGCCGTGGTCACGGCCATTGCCGACGAGTGGTGGGACGCGGATGAAGACTTCCGTGGTGCCGCCGCCGACGTATTGGAAACAATCCACACCGACCTTTGCGTCGAGAAATGCCTGGAGTTTCTCGGTGACGAAGACAACCTAGACACGGCCTTAACCGTGGGGCACGCCGCGTTGTCGCACTTTGCCTCAGAGGCCGTTCTTCCCGTGAGAGAGTTGCTCATCGGTGGTGATGACGAGGAACTGAGCCCCGACGAGTTCGACCTGCGGTATTTTCTGACCGCCACCGCGACGATCATGGGAATCAAATTCCCTGAATACGAAGCCTGGTATCGGGACGCTTTGGATAAAAACTGGGGCTGGGGAACCTACGAGCGGGGCCGCATGGCCGACAACTTCCGTCCCCTGCCTGAACGACCGAAGCGTTCCCGCACGGATGCGACGCGACTGCCGGTCGAAAAGATTAGGCAGGCCTTGCTCCATCCCAATCCATCCGTGCGAGAAGCGATCCTTTCGTACTTTGCCAAATCCAGTTCCGCCGACCCGACGATCATGCCTTGGGCAATCCGGTCGATCGAGCAATACGGCCTGGAAGCATTTCCGGTTCTTGCCGCCGCCAAGATCATTCAGATTTTGGGCGGACTCGTGCAAACCGATGAGACCGTGTCCTGGCTGATTCAGAACATCGAACGCTTGAGCACGGCTCTCGATGATCGAGACGCCAACTTCCGGGCGAGTCTCAGCAACGCACTTCGTCGTGCCGATGCGAACTTGCTCCGGCGGCACGAGTCGGCGATTCAAGCGATGCAGGCTTTGGACGACGACTCCCGTGGCGTCATTGCGGATCGCATCGCAATCAGCTCGCTCACGCCGGATGTGCTGTGGCGAGAGTTGATTGACTTCTGCGATGCCGAGCACGATCCGGAAGGATTGTCCGACCGTGAGTCCGAACGCATCGGCTCGGTGGTCCAGGCCCTCGGCCGCTTCCCGGAGCAATTCGCCGATCGGGTGCTCACCATTCTTTCAGAGGCGGACGGCTCGAACGACTGGTTGGAGGGGTTGGTCATCGGTCTGGCAGGCGAGCTTCGTTTGGAAGCCGCCATTCCGTTTCTGGTAGACCGTTTTGATGGATGCGGCGAGTGGCCCTGTGAGCAGGCCCACGAAGCCTTGGCCAAAATCGGTACGGATGCCGTGGTGCAGGAGATCGCCGACCGATACCTCGAATCCGAATGGTATTTCCGTTTGGCGGCGGCGACCACGCTGGAAGACATCCACACTGATCTGGTCGTGCCCACGTGCCTGGACCTGTTCGAGCAGGAACAAGACGCCGAACTTCAGTTCCATCTCTTGCAGTCGATGCTGATGAACTTCTCCCCCGAGGCTGTGGAGCCTGCTCGGCAATACATCTTGAAGTCGGAAAAGAGTCCAGACTTGCTCGAAGTCCGCTCGGACCTGCTGATCGCTTGCCAAGTCATGGAGCGGACTTTTCCTGAGTTTGAGCAGTGGCTGGCAGACTCGCAGCACGATGCCGAGTTTCGGAAACAATGGTACGCCGACCATCCGCCGAGCAAGATCGGCGAGACGGATTACTACGACGACGACGAAGATGACGAGTTCGCCGAGGAGGTATCGGACGACGATTGGGAAGAATCCGAAGATGACGAGCCGTCACTTACGATTGTGCGGCGAAGCGAGCACGTCGGTCGCAACGATCCGTGTCCTTGCGGCAGCGGCAAGAAGTTCAAGAAATGTTGCTACGGAAAAGTTCCTGAAGAAACCGACGAAGACCACGCGGCGGTTATCAGCAGCGTGCGGCCCATCAAGTCACCGCCCAAGTATCCGATCGGCACCATGGCCATGTACGGCCCCGATGACAAGACCACGACCAAGATCGTAGCCGGGGTCATCAAGCGAGAAGGGGCCGAGGCCATCGTCGAACGCTGGGTTGGCACGGGCATCAAGAACAACCCCAAGGTGCAACGCAAGATTCAGGAGTTCTTCGCTCTGCACGGCGTGAAGTGTGTCGTGGCGACGGATGCCAACTTCGGCTGTCCGCACGAAGAAGGTCTCGATTTCCCGACCGGCGAAGACTGCCCGTTCTGTTCGTTTTGGGCCGGGAAGCAAGGCCGCAATCGAAGGGACTGAAAACCGATCAGGTGACGTATGGCAGCACGCAAGTCCACGAAAGCACAGAGTATTCCGGAACCGGCTCGGTCCGCCTATGAGGCGATCGTCGCCATGACCGACGCTTTTTGTCGAGATCATCTGAACGAAGAGTACGCCGAACTGTGTCGCAACCTAACGTTGAAGCTGGCTCGGAAACGGCCCTCGCCGTTAGTGAGCGGTCAACCAACGACATGGGCCTGCGGCGTCGTGCGGACGATCGGTTGGGTGAACTACCTGGATGATCGCAGTCAGCAGCCGCACATGAAGTTGACCGCCATCGACAAAGCGTTCGGCGTCGGAGAGAGCACCGGCCAGGGCAAGTCGATGCTGATCCGCAAGATGTTTAAGATTAGACCAATGGACCCGGCGTGGTCGCTACGCAGCCGGTTGGACCAGAACCCGATGGTGTGGATGATCCAAATCCACGGGTTCGTGGTGGATGCTCGATTCTTGAAGCGGGAGATTCAGGAGGAAGCACTTCGTCAGGGGTTGATTCCGTACATCCCCGAAAGACCTCAGCCATTGAAGGAACACGACGAAGGCGACGAGTAGGACGATGGCGAACCGGAGCAACCGACGCACGCGAAGCGAGCTAGGGACCAGATAGCCGTGCCGGTAAAATGACGGGAGTCATTCCCGAACCAAGCCCAAGGCAGCTTTCGCCGACAAGGAGGTCATCATGCGTGGTCGTCCACCTCGCCCCCTGAACGTCGCCACCGACGACATCCCGAAGTTGGCACGAGTCGCTCGTAACGCGGCCTTGCCGTGGGCCAGCGTCCGTATGGCCCGTGTCGTGTTGGCCCTTGTTCGTGGCGACCGGGTGCAGGACGTCGCAGAACGCATCCAGTGCGACCCAGCGACGGTCTGGCGGATCGCCCGTGCGTTCGAGCAACGCGGCATGAAGGGCTTCGGACCAATGCGGGAACGCCGTCGCACGTCACGGCCCCACGAACCCGAAGGAGGGCACGCGACAGACTTGCTGCCGGTGGTCTCGTCGCCGGAACCGTGCCTCACCGACGGTTGACCACTGCCGTGATTTCTTGCGGACGGCCACCAAGCACTTGTTGTTGGGTTCATTTCCCGAGGCACGAGGGAGAAGCCGTTTTCTCGCGTGAGCCCCGTCGTTAGCAGCTCGTTCGCAGCGTAAACGGCAGATTGACTCGCCACAGTGCTCGCAAGCCGCCGCTTCCGACAGTTCTATCGAGCTTAGCTCTCGGTTAATTTCCACGATGAGCGTCAGCTCTCGCAGTTTGGCCCAACTCGTACCGAGCCGGACGCGGTTCTCGGTGAAATACTTGGGTCGGCTGCCTTCCCAAGGAACGCCTGAACAACTCAGTCTGCCCCGCTTGACCTGATCGGGTGCAAGATTTCAGGCCACCTTCGCTCGGCGACTTCAAAACCACTTTTGAACGGCTCCGCCACCGGGTTCTGCTAGCCGATCTTTTCGGCCGTAACTCCTTGCTTGAGCGGCATTATTTCCGTCGCCAACGACGGATATTTGTAGCCGGTTTCCAGGGCTTCCTGAGAATTCGCAGGATTTTTGATCCCTGTGGGGATCGGCTCACGCTTCCCAATTAGAGCCCGGAAGAACAAGCAACGCTCGACAGTCTGTTGAGGGCTTGTTCCCAACCCGAGGCCGCACTTGGGAGTTCGAGTTATGGCTACGAAGAAAGTGAAGACCGAGGGCAAGCAGGTTGACAAGGCTGTGCAGGAAGCCCGGCTTGCGGAGCTGGCGAAGCAGATCAACGAAGGGCACTCGCAGTGCATGGCTGCGATCCGCACTTCGTTGGAGCGGGCACGTGAGATCGGCGATGCCTTGTGGGAAGTAAAGAAAGCGGTCCGGAAGAAAAACGGCCTGACCTTTCTGGAATGGATTGAAGACAACTGCCCGTTCTCAGAGTGCCAAGCACAGCGATACATGCGTATCACCAAGAAATGGGACGCGGTGCAGAAGTTGATGAACGATGAGAAGGATGGCGATCTGACGATGGCCAAGGCGTTAGCGTACCTGTCTCGGTCCGCCAACAGCCAGAAGCCCCCGGCGAAAGAGTCCGCTCCGGAAAAGCTGACGATCGCGTCACGTGAAACCCTCGAAACGGAACTGAATAAGTCGAGGAAGGTTGACTTCGACGATGACTCCCTCGTGCATGGGTTCGCCGAAAAGCAAGCGAAAGCGATCGCTCGTCAAGTAGTACGGCTCGTGACTGAAGAGAAAGAATTGAAGGATCAGAACGGTAACAAGTTGAGCACGGAGCGTGCGGCTTGTGCGATTCTTCGCCATGTCAAAACGTTGCTCACGGCGGACCTTCTTTTCAACCTGAATGATGAGTGCAGCGACGATGGCTCTGATGATGACGAGGGAAGCGAAGAGGTTCCCTCCAGCCCTTCGGAGATGCACCACCGTCACAATGGCAAAGCCGCAACGGCCGTAGCGTAATCCGGGCTAGACGCTCATTGCAGGTCGAAATGGATGCTTCATTGCACTCTGTGCCACGACGGAACGTGGCACGGAGTGCCAATTCTCAATTCAAACAAACAGGACCATGTCATGACCGAAGAATCAAATCACGAAGATCATCAGCCAGAACGGCACCGCGTACATCCGCTGCTCGAAATCACCGGACGACACCTTCACTGTAGCCGCATCAAGGCATTGGTGTTTTCATTCGACGGACGCCTCTTGGCGTCGGGAAGCGACGATACGACGGTTCGACTGTGGGACGTTGTTACAGGCAAGCATCTCGCGGTTCATCTTCAGGAGAAGCCTCAGTGGTCGATCGACACGTTGGCCTTCGCACCGAACGGTTGCAGCCTGGCCTTCGTGACTCGTGGCCAGAAGGGACCGGTACGAGACTGTACTCGTGCATTCTTGTGGGACGTTCGCGGACATCACTTGGTCGAGATTGCCCGCAAACAGAAACTTCGATACGACTTCAGTCCGCCTTGCTTCTCGCCCTGCGGAAAGGTCGTCGCGTTTGCGGAACGGTCTATTTTGCGGTTCGATGCCGAGTCGGGCGAACTGCTCGAACCAAAATTCGACGCAGGTATCTGCATGTCCCTGGCGTTCTCGCCCGATGGAGCGTTCCTGGCATCAGATTCTCGATGCGGCAGTATTCAAATTTGGGATGCAGCCACAGGGAATCGGCTACGGACATTGACCGGTCATTCTCAGTGGGTCGGTTGCTTGAGCTTCTCGCCTGACAGTCACACGCTAGTCTCGACCAGTGACGACCGAACGATTCGCATCTGGGATGCCATCACGGGCGAAGAAGACCAAGTGTTTGATGGCCACGGTGACACGGCGATCTACTTGAAGTTCTTCCCTACCGGTCACCGCTTCGTGACGCTCCACTACACCGACACCGGTGGAGTTCTGCGAATGTGGCAACTGGGTCTGGATCAGGAGGTCGGTCAATGGAAGCCGAGCACCGGAACGCACCTGACCGCCGCCGCCATTTCGCCGGACGGCAACCTGTTAGCGACAGGCGATTACCACGGCGACATGAAGTTATGGCGAATGAAGGAGTTGTTTGGTGACTGAAGCATCGCCCGAACGCGGCGATCGAAGACTGAATAGACCGCAGTTTGCTGTGAGCCTGGGGATTGCGGTGCGAACCGAGTCCCCAGGCTTTTTTATTTCTCAGAACCAGCTCGCAAGTCTGCCGCCGTCTGTTGCGGCGTGAGCATGAGTGGCGTCGAACCAATCCGTTGATTTGCCGGGCATCAAGGCTCATAGGGAAAGACACCCATAAGCGATGAGTGACGCCATGCCGCACACCGCGAGGCACGCGGGGATGTTCCGGGGCAATCGCATCTTATTTCTCGACGAACCCGAGCAGGATTCGTTCCAAGGTATCGGTGGAGAGGCAGGCCCGGTAACGTTTTCCTCGGAGACTATCTTTCATCGAAGTGTCCGACGACAAGATGGACACTGCCAAGCGTCGTAAC
>CAMCTH010000246.1 GCA_945877965.1 Planctomicrobium piriforme
GGCATGCGGCGAGGCGGCGACGAGAATGCTGCCGTGCTGCAAGATCGCCCCTTTCCGCCGGCGCTGCGCGCTGCCGCAGACTTTATATGCACCGACGATCACATCGCCGACGCTCCGTCGTTGAAAGCAATGGAACGGCTCGCCGCCGAGCGGCACGAGCGTCTTTTCGTTCAGCTTTGCTTCGATGCCGAACTCCGCCAGAGTTCGGAGCAGCAAGCCGTGCGTTTGGCGATAGAGCGTTTCGGGATCGGCCGCCGCGGGATGCGTGATCGGCAAGCTCAACGAGTAGGTGAGTTCATGATCGTGGACGATCGCGCCGCCGCCGCTGCTCCGTCGCACCATCGTGCAGTCGCGGCTCGCGGCGTGCGTCTCGCGCTCGGCGGCCTGTTGAAAGTAGCCGAGCGACAGCGTCGCCGGAGCCCAGCGATACAATCGCAGCACCGCTTCGCCCTGCTCAGCCGCGCGGGCCAGCAGCACTTCGTCGACCGCCATGTTCCACGCCCCGGCTGCCGGCGGGTCGACGAGAATCCGAATCGCGTGCGCAGCGGACTTCACGATACGACCTTCACCGTTACGGACTCGATGGCCGAGTGCCCCGACTTGCGGAAGGGACGCGGCAACGGTTGGGCGTGTCCTTGTTCGTCGATCGTCCGGCTGCGGAACGTGTACTCGCCGACCGGCAGTCCCGGCAACAGCGCCGCCCAATGAACTTTGGCGAGTCGCATTGGCCATGTTTTCGGCTTCCCCGCTTCGTCGAAGCCGAGCAGATCGCTCGGGACTTTGCCGTCGGGCACGGCTCCCCAGTTCTGCGGAGGACTGAGTACCTCTGCATCGTGCCAATCTGCGGTCGTGAAGTACGGATCGTCCGCAGGTCGCGGCTTCGCATTCGATTCGATCGAGACCTGTACTTTCTTAAGTCCCGAGATGCCGACCTGTGCGTAGCCGGTCACGGCGAGCGGCTGCCCCGCCTGGAGTTGTTGCGGACACGTCAGCACGGCGGAAAAACTTTTCAGCGGACTGTCGAGGTCGTTGTTGCCTGAGGCGTAGGTGTCGTTGGCATGCGGCAGATTGGTGAGCACGATGTGCGACAGCCATTTCACGGATTTGAACCCATAATGCTCCGGCACGACCATCCGAACCGGCCCGCCGCGCTCGCCGTCGAGCCACTCGCCGTTCAGTTTGTAGCAGACGATTACCGGCGGCAGATCGTACGGGTCTTCCAGCACGCGGCTGAACGGCAACGAGCTGCGAAAGATTTGCTTCTCGTCGTCGTTGTGATAGCCGTAGTAAAAGACGCGACGGATGTTCTCTTTCGGCTCGGTGAGCCAGAGGATGTCGCGCAGCGGCACCCCTTCCCAAATGCCCATGCCGAGCGGGCAGCCAATGTTCAGACAGGTCATCACCTTGGGGAATCGCACGGCGTGCTTCTTGCCGAGTTGCAGCAACCCGTCAAAGTCGAGCGCCGTGCCGTCGGTCTTCGTCATCGGCTTGCCGAGCGTCGCCGGGTTCTCCGGATCGGAAATCACTTCAAGTTTCCAGGTCTCGCGCGTCAGGCCGACCTCGGTTTTCTTATCGTCCGGCAGCAGATAGGGCTTCGGATCGCCGCGCGAGACGTTGCGAAACTTCGCGGCCGGCGTGAAGTACGGTTCGAGCTTCGCGATCGCCTCAGCCAACTCCGGTGACTTTGACGGCAGCGGATCGGCGAACGCTTGCGGAGCGCCGGCAGCCCAAGCGGCGGCGCCGGTCGCACCTGCTGCGCCGAGTTGGAAGAAATAGCGCCGAGTCAGTCGTCGGTGTTCGGCGAGCAAGGCATCGAGCCCAGGCGGGACGGTGCGCATGGCGAGGTCTCCTGAGGAGGGACTTCATCGTACGGTGCGAGGAAACCGACGGCAACTTTATGCCGATTCAAGCTTCGGCCGAAACTGCCGAAGCCGCTGCCACTTGTGGGACCGGTGTAGCCAAACGCTTCTGAATCTTCGCAACAATATACGTCTCGTATCCTAGGGCCACGGCATATGCGGATGTCGCCCCGCAAACCGCGAGCAAATAGTAGAACCCCGAGTTCTGCATCTTCTCCAGTTGTCCCGCATAGGCTCGCTCAGCGGCAGCATTAGCACTAGCACTTTTGTAGCGACTTGCCATGATACTCGCCCGCATATTGTCCAGCGTTGAATTTTCTTGGGCTGCGTGAAAGAGGAGGAAAATCGATCCGACTAAACAGGCGCTCCCGAAAATGCGCATGATTATCCACACCAGCAGCCCTGATACGGCTTTCTGTTCTCGCCAGTCGTAGGTGGGCCGTGTATCTGCGGCTTGTGACAGTTCCTTCACGGCTCTGTAAGAGGTGAACCAACTGATTATGGGAATCAGAAATGTGACGACGACTCCGGAGGTGGAATAGGTGAGCCCGCTAATTCGCCGCTGCTCGAGTACGCTACGAACCGAAGCATGCCACAGCAAAGCTAAGCCCCGGCTTGCTAACAGCAATACGGCGATGACGATCAGAATTGCGATGCCCACCCTCATCGCGAGGGCTTTGTCGCTGGGCGGCGGTTGAAAAACAAAAAAGACTAAACCAAGACAACCCGCGGCCGCGCAGAGCAAGGCAATGCGAGTTGCCGTTGCCAATGCGGCCGTCGTGCCGATATTTGTAAGTCTAGCGGGGCCGGTACTCCTCACCGCTAAGGCTGGCGGATTCTCTGCATGCGAAGAGTACCTTTCCGCCGGTGCGACGACGAATTGGGGGACTCGAGCAGTATCGTTCGACGCCTCCGCGTCGTTTTTTAATGCTGAATCCGTAGGGATAGGCGGTGTTAAACGATCCCAGATTTGCTCGGCCGGGAACCATAGGACGCCGTCTTCCGACACCTGATGTGAAGGCAATAATTTCCTTTTGGCGATCGCCTCGCGAAGTTGAGCGATCGTAAACGGTCCAAAAACCTTGTCGCGTCCGCGAATGTAAAGGGGCGTAGCCACCGTCTCGTTTTCTCTTAAGAATTATGGAGAGGAAACGCAGATCGTAAACAGGTGAGCAAGGGCGGTCCAGCAATTTCACCGCCGCAAATGCGTAAAGCTCGCGTGGAAGCGTAAACTTATTAGGTCTACATCGTGGAAACGTACACCGCCGTCGTATTGCGGGTGATTACTCCGGAAACGACGTCTGCGGCGAGCGCGCCGCACGGACTTCGTCTGGGCGGCTGATCGGCGTCGTGTGCGGCGCTTCGTGCAGCAGTTCGGCCGGCTCTTCGGTGATGCGGAAGAGCGTCTCGGCGAAGGCGTCGAGCGTCTCTTTGCTCTCGGTCTCCGTCGGTTCGAACATCATCGACTCTTTGACGGTGATCGGGAAGTAGACCGTCGGGGCGTGGTAGCCGTAGTCGAGCAACCGCTTGGCGAGGTCCATCGCCGACACGCCCTTCTCGGCCTTGATCTTCGACGCCGTCGCGACGAACTCGTGCATGCAGCGGTCCCCCTGCCCGACCGGCAGGATGTGCTTCACGCGGCTCAGCAAGTAGTTGGCGTTGAGCACGGCGTTCTCGCTCACTTCGCGCAGCCCCTTCGGACCGTAGGTGCGAATGTAACAGTAGGCTCGAACCAGCACGCCCGTGTTGCCGAAGAAACTCCGGACGCGGCCGATGCTCTTGGGGAGATCGTAGTCGAGGCGGTAGCGACGACCGTCGAACGCCACGATCGGGGCCGGCAAATACGGCGCGAGGATATCACGAACCGCGATCGGGCCGGCGCCGGGGCCGCCGCCGCCGTGCGGGCCGCTAAACGTCTTGTGCGGGTTGTAGTGCATCATGTCGGCCCCAAAGTCGCCGGGGCGCGCGATGCCGAGGATGGCGTTCATGTTCGCGCCGTCCAAGTACAGCAGCCCGCCGACGTTATGGACCATATCGGCGATCGTGCGGATGTTCTTTTCGAAAATGCCTAGCGTGTTCGGGTTGGTGATCATGAAGACGGCGGTCTCGTCGTCGAGTTTCGCCTTCAGATCGTCGAGGTCGACGAACCCGTCGGGGCCACTCTTCACCGTGACCGCTTCGAAACCGGCGACGGCGGCGCTGGCCGGGTTGGTGCCGTGCGCGCTATCGGGAGCCAGCACCTTGCGACGCGGCCGGCCTTGATCGCGGAAGTAAGCGGCGGCGCACTTGAGTGCGGTCATTTCGCCATGCGCACCGGCGGCCGGTTGCAGACTCACGGCGTCGAGCCCCGCGATTTCGCCCAGCATCTGCTGTAGCGAGTAGAGCAGTTCGAGCATCCCTTGCAGCGACTCTTCCGATTGGTACGGGTGCAAGTCGAGGATGCCCGGCAGAGACGCGAGCCGTTCGTTCCGCTTCGGGTTGTACTTCATCGTACAACTGCCGAGCGGATAGAAGTGCGTGTCGACCGACATGTTTAACTGCGACAAGCAGGTGAAGTGCCGCACGACGTCGGGCTCGGCGACTTCCGGCAGGCTCGGTGGCACGTCGCTGCGAAACGCGGCGGGGATCGCTTCGTCGAGCGTCGTCGGTACGTCGCACGGCGGCGGCACAACGCCACGGCGACCGGCCTTCGCGAGTTCGAAAATCGGCTGAATGGCGCGAGTGTTACGCATGATGAGTCTTAAGCGTGAGCGGGAGTTCGCTTGTTCGAGGCCGTGGCAGATGACAGGGCGGCTGCGAGACCGTCGATCTCGGCCTTCGTTCGCTTCTCGGTAACGGCGACCAAGAAACTATCAGCCAGCTCGGGATACCAACGTCCCAGGGCGATGCCGGCGAAGTAGCCGTCGCGTTCGGCATCGGCGAGCAATTGCTCGACCTCGCCCGACGTGTCGCGGACGACGAACTCTTTGAAGGTCGGCGCGGCGAAGCGTTGCGCGAAACGGGTGTTGCTCGTCAGCTTGCCGCGAGCGTAGGCCGCTTTGCGAGCGCACAACTCGGCCGTCTCGCGCAGTCCCTGCGGACCCAAAAGAGATAGGTAAATCGTCGCCCGTAAGGCGAAGAGGAGTTGGTTCGTGCAGATGTTGCTCGTAGCCTTCTCGCGGCGAATGTGTTGCTCGCGCGTTTGCAGCGTGAGGACCCAGCAACGTTTGCCGCGGCGGTCGACCGTCTCGCCGCAGATGCGCCCCGGCATCCGGCGGACGAACTCTTCGCGACACGCGATAATGCCAAGGTACGGCCCGCCGTATTGCAGTGGGTTGCCGAGCGATTGCCCTTCGGCCGTCACGATGTCGGCGCCGTATTCGTTCGGTCGCTTCAGCAAACCGAGGCTGATCGGATCAACCGAGACGGCGAACATCGCCCCGGCGGCGTGGGCGGCTTTGCCGATCGCCTCAACGTCCTCTAAGCAGCCGAAGAAGTTCGGTTGCTGCACGAAGACGCAGGCCGTTTGGTCGTTGCAGGCAGCGGCGACGTCGTCGGCCGTGACGATGCCGTCCGGCGTGCCGACGGTAACCAACTCACACTCAAGATCGCGGAGATACGTCTCGACGACTTGGCGAAATTCTGGGTGAACCGAGGCGGCTATCACGACGCGGCCGTTGCGGTTCGTGGCATGCATGCACATCAACACCGCTTCGACGCAGGCGGTCCCGCCGTCGTAGAGGCTGGCGTTCGCGATGTCCATGCCCGTCAGGCGCGTGACGAACGATTGATACTCGAACGTGACGGCCAAGTTGCCTTGGCTCACTTCGGGCTGATACGGCGTGTACGACGTGAAGAACTCGCCGCGCGAAGCGAGGGCGTCGACCGCGGCGGGAATAAAATGGTCGTACGCACCGCCGCCGAGAAAGCACGGCTTCTGCGTCGCCGCGACGTTCGCGCCGGCCAGGGACGTCATGTGCTCCGTCAGTTCTTGCTCCGTCAGAGCGCGGGGCAAATTGAGTTCGCGATTCAATCGCGAATCGGCGGGAACCAACTGGGCGAAAAGTTCATCGAGCGAACCGGAGCCGATCGCCGCGAGCATGGCCCGCTGATCATCCGGTGTGTTGAACAAGTAGCTCATGACGGAAAGCGAATCCTAGTGGTGTTCTTCGGCGCACTGCTTGGCGTAGGCGGAGTGGCTGAGCAGGTCGCCCAGGCCTTGGTCGTCGCTCAGCTTGATCTTGACCATCCAGCCTTCACCGTACGGGTCGGTCTTCAGGACGTCGAGATGTTCGGCTAAACCTTCGTGAATTGCGACGACTTCGCCGTTCACCGGGCTGTACAAGTCGCTGACCGCTTTGACCGATTCGATTTCGCCGAACGATTGACCGGCTTTCACCTTCGCACCGACTTTCGGGAGTTCGACGTAGACGAGATCGGTCAGCGCTTCGAGCGCGAAGGCCGAGAGACCGACGACGGCGGTTTTCGTGGCGGCATCGACCGCGACCCACTCGTGCGTCTTGCTGTACTTGAGTTCTTCAGGCTTCACGGGGGCTCCTTGATGAAGTAGTTGCCAGTGGTCGGTTGTCAGTTGCCAGTGAAGTGGAAGTCAGGCACGGTTCTCCGTACTGGCAACCGGCCACGGACCACTGGCAACTATTTCTCTGCGTTATTGCTCTCGCCGATAGAACGGCAACGGAACGACGCGGCACGGTTCGGCTTTGCCGCGAACGTCGACGGCGAGTTCTTGTCCGATTTGGGCGAGCTCCGGTTCGACGTACGCCATGGCGATCGGACGATTGAACGTCGGCGAGAAAGTGCCGCTCGTCACGCGACCGATCGGACGACCGTCAAGCACGACCGCGTAGCCTTCGCGGGGCACGCGCTTGCCGTCGAAATCGAGTCCGACGCGGCGCGGCATGCGAGTGTCGTTTTGCAACGGCAGCAGAGCCGCGCGGCCGGGAAAGTCGCGGTTTTCCAGATTCACGGCAAAATTTAAACCGGCCTGGAACGGCGTCACTTCTTCGGTGAGTTCGTGGCCGTACAGAGGCATACCGGCTTCGAGTCGCAACGTGTCGCGAGCGCCGAGGCCGCACGCTTTGGCGCCGACGTCGGCGCCGGCCGCCAGGAGTTGTTCCCAGATTTGTTGGGCGGCGGCCGAACCGACGATCAACTCCCAGCCGTCTTCTCCAGTGTAGCCCGTGCGACTGACGACGCCGCCGTGTCCGGCGATGCGGGTCTCGGTTCCTTGGTAGTACCGCATCTTGTCGAGCGGCGC
>CAMCTH010000247.1 GCA_945877965.1 Planctomicrobium piriforme
TAGACGGGCTTGCAGACGGTGTACGAGCAATCCTTGTAACGAACTTCATTGACGTAGCTGGTGCAGCTAATCGTCTTCGGTTCGCAAACCGTTTCATAAACGGTTTTGTGGCAGGTGTACTGCCGCTGTTCGTAGACCACTTCCCGGCATGTTTTCATGACGGTGTGGCATTGCTTCTTGCAGGCGGCGTACTCGACGGGCTCGCAACACGCCGTGCAAGACTTGTAGCGCGCCGCGCCGCAGTAGCTGGCGTCGGCGGATCCGACCGACAATGCCGCGGACACGGCAATGAGGGTCAGAATACCTCGCAGCGCTTTCATGTCTTGTCTCCTCAGTCCTTCAGGGAACGCACGAAATGGGGATGGATTAGCCGGAGCGCCCGAAGGTTCTCCGTCTATGGTTCTTCGGCCGGAATATTCTTCCCTCGTTAGCTTGTTTTGCTAAAGCCGCTAGATTGCTCATTCATACAATAGGTGACAGTTAGCGCAGACTTTCGTTTTGTGACCCTTTGGACCGCTCGCAACGAACGGTTGGGTTATCTGGCCTGCCTGTACGCAATCGCCGTTTGAAATCGTCGGCGACCTTCTGCTGGCGGCGTTGCCGCTAGCGTGCGCGGCGCTTGTGACGGCTGTGCGGGATGCGCAGGAGCGAACCCGCACGGATTCCCTGCCGCCCAGCGGTTAGGTGGAAACACGCATGCGCCGATTCCGCTCACGGGCCGCAACTATCGACGGCCGCGATCATTAGGAATGGCCACTTTTTTTGACCGCACCGAAAGCGTGACCTAGTTATTTCATAGCGGTTCCGAAAGAGGTCGTGCAGCGATGCGCGAACAGACTCGACGGCCCGGGTGCTCGAACATTCGTCGGTCGTACCTCGCCTCACGTCGGCGAGATTAAGCCACATCCGGTCTGCCACACATAAGGAACGAAAGTCATGTCGAAGAAGAGCCTGAAGCGCGGCGGTTTCACGTTGGTCGAAGTGTTGATCGTCGTCGTCATCATGGCCATCTTGGCCGCGACGATCATTCCGCAATTCTCGGACAGCACGAAGGACGCCAAGACGAACACGGCCAAGTTCAACTTGCACACGATCCGTTCGCAGATCCAACTGTACAAGTCGCAACACGACGGCAAGCTGCCGACCGCGACGCTGGCTGAGTTGTTCTCGAAGACGGACGGCAAGGGCGTCGTCGGCACCGGCGCGACGCACGTCTACGGTCCGTACCTGAGCGAAATTCCGGCCAACCCGTTCACGGGCAAGGCCACGGTCGCCGCCGCCACGTCGAACCCGCCGACGGCCGCCACCGGCACCGACAACGCCGGCTGGCTCTATCATGCCGCGTCGGGCGAAGTCTTCATCGACAACGAAGACCTGCTGACCGAATAGTTCTCGCGGCCTAACGCCCCCACGCGGGTCGAGCGGCCGAGTTGACGAAAACACCGGAGCCCCGTGGGAGTTGCGACTTCCGCGGGGCTCTTTGTTGTTAGAGCTGTATACAATTGACTGACAGTCCCGTCGCCGTGTTCGCGCGAGCGGCAACCGCTTGAGCCCGCGTCGGTCCCAGGCGGCGGACTTGTGAATTCAGCCCCCTTGCGATACAAGGACAGCGACGCTGGGGTCGGCCTTTGCGGTCGATCCGTCTCGATTTTCCCGCCGACTGATTCCGCCCCACTCGCTCTACTTAAATAGCAGAGCCGGACTTATGGACGACGCGAAACCAAAATCTGCCGCAGGCGAACCGGACGGCCCGGTCCCGAAGGCGGTCGTCAGTCGGCTCAGTCTGTATCTGCGTCAGCTCCAGCAAGAGGTCCGCGAAGATCGTCAGACGATCAGCTCGAAGGACCTCGGCGCGCTGCTCGGCTTCACCGACGCCCAGGTCCGCAAGGATCTCGCGTATTTCGGACATTTCGGCTACCCGGGCATCGGCTATCGTTGCGACGAGCTGATGACGGCGATCAAGAAGATCTTAGGCACGGATCAGCAATGGCCCGTCGCCTTGGTCGGCGTCGGTAACCTGGGCCGCGCGTTGTTGGGCTACAAAGGCTTCTCTCAACGCGGCTTCCGGATCGTGGCGGCCTTCGACATGGACCCGCACGTCATCGGATCCGAAATCGAGGGCATTCGCGTTTACCACATCGACAGCTTGTCAGAAGTGGCGCGAGAAAATAGGATACGCCTCGGCGTCGTCGCCGTGCCGTCGGCATCGGCTCAGGCGGCGGCCGAGAAGTTGGTGGCGGTCGGCGTCGAAGGGATTCTGAACTTCGCACCGGTCACGATTTCGCTCCCTCCCGGCGTTCGCGCGGTGGGGGTCGATTTGGCGATCGAGTTGGAGCAACTGACCTTTTCCGTCGTCAGCCGCGGCGAACCGACCTAGCCGCAGCCGTGTCAGATTTGCTAAATCTGTCGGGTCCCGGCTATTTGAGGTCGCGTTGGCCGCCGGTCATACAATAAATTAACCGGCAGGTTTGTTTGATACCCGATGGTGTAATGGTAACACTGGAGATTTTGGCTCTCCCATTCTAGGTTCGAATCCTAGTCGGGTAGTTTTTCGCAGAAGCGGCCGGGTAGTCCCCGCCGCTTTTTTTATGCGCACATCTTGAGTAATCATCTGTTGCGTCACAGAGATACGCTTCATGGTTCGTTTGTTGAACCACGCGATTTGAGTCGAAGGAGCTACGAAAGCCCCCTGTTTCCTCGCGATTGACGCCCCCGGACGACACCGGTAACATAGGGGGCTCGACGGGTCGCCCGGTCCGGCCTGTCATAACCTGCCGATATCCCAACGGCGTGTTTTTCCAAGACCGAACTACCTGAACGCCGGACGCCCCGAAGACGAAGCGTATCTCGTCGGGGGTCTGCGTCGTGTTCGGGCGGAGCGAACGCTTCGTCCGCACGGCTATGCCGGTGTGCCTGACCTAGGAGATGCTACGTGTCGCAAGAATTGGTTAAGCAGTTGATTGAAGCGGGCGTTCACTTTGGCCATCGCGCCAGCCGTTGGAACCCCAAGATGCGTCCGTATATCTACGGTCGCCGCAACCTCATCCACATCATCGACGTCCGCGAAACCATTCGCGGTCTGATCCGGGCGCGCAAGTATCTGACGCAAGTTTCCGGCCAAGGCAGCCTGATCCTGTTCGTCGGTACCAAGAAGCAAGCCACCGAGACGATCGACCGCGAAGGCACTCGCGCGGGCATGCCGTTCGTCAGCGATCGCTGGCTCGGCGGCACGCTCACGAACTTCCGTACCATTCGTAGCCGTCTGGCTCGCTTGGAAGAACTTGAGTCGCTGAAGAACAGCCCGAAGTTCAACGAGTACTCCAAGAAGATGCAGTCGTCGCTCAACCGCGAATACCGCAAGATGTACCGCAACTTGCACGGCATGCGGACCATGACCCGGTTGCCGGAGTGCTTGTTCATCGTCGACCCGAAGAAGGAAAAGAACGCGGTCCTCGAAGCTCGCAAGATGGGCATCCCGACCGTCGCGCTGATCGACACCGACAGCGATCCGGACTTGGTCGATCTCCCGATCCCGGGCAACGACGACAGCATCCGCTCGATCGAGTTGGTCGTGAACCAACTCGCCACCGCGATCCTGGAAGGCAAGGCCAACGCCGCGACGGGCGGAGCCGGTGCCAAGGCTTACGTCACGCCGGACGAACCGGCCGACGGCGCCGACAAAGACTAACGTCTGACGAATTAAACACGGGAGGGCGAGGCTCCCGCCGAGCCGTCTGTCATAATGCCGCGACCGCTAGTCGCGGTGGATTGCAGCCCGGCAGGCACGGCTTAGCAGGAGCTTCGCCCTCCCCACTTTCACCGCCCCCGCACGATGCAGTCAGCTCTGCGTCGTCGGCTGGGCGAAACTTAGCATCCCAGCGAATCCGTACGAGGAGAGTTCACAAATGGCAGAGATTACCGCGGCGATGGTCAAGGAACTTCGCGAGGCGAGCGGCCAAGCGATGATGGATTGCAAGAACGCCTTGGTCGAAGCCAACGGCGATAAAGAAGCCGCGATCGCGATCTTGCGAACGAAGAGCAAGAAGGTCCAAGAGACCCGCTTGGGTCGCGACACCGAATTCGGCCGCATCGGCACGTTCAGCGACGGCAAGCACGGCGCGCTGGTCGAAGTGCTGTGCGAAAGCGCTCCGGTTGCCGGCGGTCCCGATTGCCGTCAGTTCGCCGAAGACCTCGCCAAGCAACTCGCCGTCGGCCCCGGTGCCGCCACGGTCGAAGACCTGCTGAAGCAACCCTGCCCGTCGCAACCCGGCAAGACCCTGGGCGACCAGAAGGACGAGCTGTTCGCACGGATCAAGGAAGTGTTCCGCGTCGGTCGCATCGCTCGCTTCGACGGCTCGGCCGTCGGCTACGTTCACGCCACCGGCGACTTGGCCGCGCTGGTCGAGTTCGAAGGCGCCGACGCTGCCTTGGCGAAGGACGTCGCGATGCACATCGTCGCCAGCAGTCCGACGGCCGTCTCGAAGGAAAGCCTCGACCCGGCCCTGGTCGCCAAGGAACGCGAGTTCCTCACCGAACAGGCCCGCAACGAAGGGAAGCCCGAGAACATCATCGCCAAGATGATCGAAGGCCGAATGAAGAATTTCTATGCCGCGCAGGTCTTGTGCGAACAAGCCTTCGTGAAGGATAGCGAGAAGCTCGTCGCCGACGTGCTCAAGGCAGCCAACATGAAGATCAAGCGTTTCGTTAACTGGAAGCTTGGCAAGGAGTAACCGATGGCCTCGGGCCAACGTCGGCGGATCGTGCTGAAACTGTCGGGCGAAAGCTTTTGCCGCGCGGGCGAACGCGGCATTAGCATGGACGTGACGATGCACACGGCCCAGCAAATCGCACGAGCCAAAGCCGGCGGGGCCGAGATGGCCGTCGTCACCGGCGGCGGCAACATCCTCCGCGGCGCGCAGTTCAAGAGCACGGCCGGCGAAGGGATCCACGAAGCGACGGCCCATCAAATGGGCATGCTCGCCACGGTGATCAACGGCCTGGCCTTGCAAGACGCGCTCGAGTCGCTCGGCTGCTCGGTCCGCTTGATGACGGCGATCAAGATGGAGCCGCTGGCCGAGCCGTACATCCGGCGTCGCGCCCGGCGTCATTTGGAAAAGGGCCGCGTCGTCATCATCGCCTGCGGCACCGGCAACCCGTACGTGACGACCGACACCGCCGCCGCGCAACGAGCGTTGGAGATCGAAGCCGACATCCTGCTGAAGGCGACGAAGGTCGACGGCGTCTACAGCGACGATCCCGAGAAGAATCCGCACGCGCACTTGTTCAGCGAACTGACGTACTCGTCGGTCTTGGAGAAGAACCTCCGCGTGATGGACCCGACCGCCATCACGCAGTGCATGGAACACGACATGCCGATCTTGGTGTTCAACTACCGTAAGGAAGGGAACATCGAGCGGGCCGTCAACGGCGAACGAATCGGCACGATCATCAGCAGCCGCGCGACGGTGAAAGCATAGAGGCGGGTTGACGGTTGACAGTCTACGGTTGACAGTACCGAAGACTGACGCCGTTTGCTCCGGACTGTCAACTATCTACTGTCAACCGTCAACTAACTGCCATGGCCGCCGACGATATCTTGCTCGATGCCGAAGAACGGATGGAAAAAGCCCTGAGCGTGTTGAAGCACGCGCTCACCGGAATTCGCACGGGCCGCGCCAATCCGGGCCTCGTCGATTCGCTCCGCGTCGAAGTCTACGGCTCGATGACGCCGATCAAGCAGCTCGCCTCGATCGGGGCTCCGGAGCCGCAACAAATCGTCATTCGCCCGTTCGACGTCGGCACGATCAAAGAGATCGAAAAGGCGATCATCGCCAGCGGGCTCGGCCTCAATCCGCAAAGCGACGGCCGGCTGATTCGTCTGAATATCCCGCCGCTCTCGACCGAGACGCGCAAGAAGCTCGTTGCGCGGATCAAGGAACTGACCGAAGAAGCGAAGGTCGCCATCCGCAATGTCCGCCGCGACGGCAACAAGGCCGCCGAGCAGGGCGAAAAGGACAAGGAAATGTCCGAGGACGATCGCGACAAGTGCAAGGAAGACATCCAAGAGCTGACGAAGACCTACGAAAACAAAGCGACGGCCCTGGCGCAAGCCAAAGAGTCGGAAGTGATGGAGCAGTAGGTCGCGCGGTAATGTGCGCGTCACATTAGCTGCGGGTGTACACCCGCAGCTACTCTCGCCGTTATTTAAGACGGAGTGCCGACGATGCCCAAGACTCCGCTTATCATCGCGCATCGCGGCCTGCCGAAGGCGTATCCCGAGAACACGCTCGAATCGTACCGAGCCGCCCTGGCGCACAAGCCCGACGTCGTCGAGTGCGACTACGTCCACTCGGCCGACGGCGTGCCGATCGTCATTCACGACAAGACGCTCGATCGCACGACCGACGCCGACGAAAAGCTCGGCCGCCCAAAGGTGCCGGTCGCGGAACTCACCGTCGCCGAACTGCAACAGCTCGACGCCGGCAGTTGGTTCCAAGACATGAAGTTCGCCGGCATTCGGCTGCCGACGCTCGTCGAGACGATCGACGCCGTCATTCCGCACGCTCAGCTGATGATCGAACGCAAAGGGGGCGACCCCGCGACGCTCGTCGAACTCCTGCGGAAGAAAAACTGCTTCGATCGCGTCGTCGTGCAGGCGTTCGAGTGGGACTTTATCGCCGAATGCCACAGGCTCGAACCGCGGATCACTCTCGGCGTGTTGGGGAAGAAGGAACTGTCGGCTGAGAGGATCCGCGAGGCGATCGCGATCGGTGCGAACCTGGTCGGCTGGGACCAGCGCGATCTGACGCCGGCCGGAATCGCCGCGGCACACGAGGCCGGCCTCAAGGTCTGGTCGTGGACGATCAATGCCCCCGATCGGGCCAAACTCCTGGCTGACGCCGGTCTCGACGGCATCATCACCGACCGCTGCGACGTCGTCCGCGAGTGGTTGAAGTAGTCGGTCTACTTTGGTTCCGACATTTAGCCGCGTCGCTTGTCGACGCAAGTCTTTCGCTTGGCGAACCGCACAACACGCGGGGACGAGCCTCGGGGCTAGATAAAACGCATGCGATAACCAATTCCTAACGCTGCTAGCACCCTCA
>CAMCTH010000248.1 GCA_945877965.1 Planctomicrobium piriforme
CTCGCATCTCTCACTGGCAACTGACTACCGACAACTTTCTCTCACCGGCAACCCCACGCATGTCTTCGCTTCCTGATCTGACCCGCTACGGCATCTATCACGGCAACTTCCTGCGCAACCCGCCGGCGGCCAAGTTGTACGAAGAGGCGATCGCCCGCGATCACGGCGTCATCACGTCGGCCGGCGCGCTCTTGTCGCGCAGCGGCACCAAGACCGGCCGGAGCCCGAAGGACAAGCGGATCATGCAGCATCCGTCGTCGTCGGGCGACATCTGGTGGGGCGACGTCAACATCCCACTCGCCGAGCATTCGTTTCTCGTCAACCGCCAACGGGCCGTCGACTTCTTGAACTTCCGCTCGCAGGTCTATGTGATCGACGGTTTCGCCGGCTGGGACCCGCGCTATCGTTTGAAAGTCCGCGTCATCTGCGCGCGGCCCTATCACGCGCTGTTCATGTACAACATGCTCATCCGGCCGACGCGCGACGAACTCGAAAACTTCGGCGAGCCCGACTATGTAATCTTTAACGCCGGCGAGTTCCCCGCGAACTTGCACACCGAGCAGATGACGTCGCGGACGACGATCGACCTGAGCTTCGAGTTCAAGGAGTTCGTCATCCTGGGCAGCGAATACGCCGGCGAGATGAAGAAAGGCGTGTTCACGGTCATGCACTACCTCATGCCCAAGCGGGGCGTGTTGAGTATGCACTGCTCGGCCAACGAAGGGCCGCAAAAACCCGATGGTACGGGCGGCGACGTCTCGCTCTTCTTCGGACTCTCCGGCACCGGCAAGACGACGCTCTCGGCCGACCCGCATCGCTTGCTCATCGGCGACGACGAACATTGCTGGACCGACCAGGGCGTGTTCAATATCGAAGGGGGTTGCTACGCGACGTGCGTGAACCTGTCGAAAGAAAAAGAGCCCGAGATTTACGACGCGATCCGCTTCGGGGCCGTGCTGGAAAACGTGGCGTACGACGAAGCGACGCGCCGCGTCGACTACGACAACATCTCGGTCACCGAAAACACCCGCTGCTCGTACCCGATCGAGTTCATTCCGAACGCTAAGGTCCCGTGCGTCGGCGGACACCCGAAGAACATCATCCTGCTCACATGCGATGCCTTCGGCGTGCTGCCGCCGGTGAGCAAGCTGACGCCCGAGCAAGCGATGTATCACTTCATCAGCGGCTACACGGCGAAAGTGGCCGGCACGGAAGTCGGCGTCAAAGAGCCCGAGGCGACGTTCTCGGCCTGCTTCGGCGCGGCGTTCTTGGTTTGGCATCCGACGAAGTACGCCACGATGCTGGCCGAAAAGATGCGCCAACACGGCTCGGCCGCGTGGCTCGTCAACACCGGTTGGTCGGGGGGCGCGTACGGCGTCGGCCGCAGGATGAAGCTCGAATACACCCGCGCGATCATCGACGCGATCCACTCCGGCGAGTTGGCCAGCGCGCCGACGACGACGGACCCGTGGTTCAACGTCGAAGTGCCGACAAAGTGCACCGGCGTGCCGGACAACATCCTGACGCCGCGCAACGTCTGGAGCGACCCGGCTGAATACGACCGCACGGCCGGCTCGCTGGCGGCCCGCTTCGCCAAAAACTTTACCAAGTACAGCGACGGCGCGAGTGCCGAACTCCTCGCCGCGGGCCCGAAGCAGGAGTAACGTAGCGACGGGAAGAATGAGCAGACAAAGCTCACGCTATGGCGCGAGATATTCTGCTTCGGAATCGGCGTCGGTCACTTCGCGGCGGGGGCGTACTTCTCGCACTCGGCGGTGATTTTTTCCGGCGTGCTCACCGGGCTGCGGCAGGTGTAGTTTTCGCAGATGAACAAGGTCGGGGCGTTTTGCAGCGGGCGTTTGCCGGTCAGCAGACCTGCTAAGCGTTTCGCATCGCCGGTGCCCGGCAGGGCGGCGACGACTTTGTTGGGCCAGAAGCGGGTGCGGATTTGTTTTAGCACTTCGTCGCGGCCGGCGGCATCGCTCGCGGCGACGACGACTTCTTGCGTCGGGCCGAGGTAGAGGTCCAAGGCCAACAGCGATTGGCCCATCGCCGTCGGGGCCCGCTCAAAAAGTTCGCCGAGCGACTGGAACGTTTTTTCGGCGTACTCCAAGTACTCTTGGTCGCCGCAGAGTTTGCCGAGGCGGACCAGCGCCGTCGCGGCGAGGCCGGTGCCGCTCGGGGTTGCGTTGTCGTACAGATCCTTGTTGCGGGCAATCAACTGCTCGTGATCGTCGGCCGTGTAGTAGAAGCCGCCGGCCGTCTTGTCATAGAACCTCGCCAGCATCACGTCGGCCAGCCGCACCGCCTCGTCGAGCCAGCGAGCGTCGAAGTCGGCTTCGTAGAGCGACGTCAAACCGTCGATCAGCGCGGCATAGTCGTCGAGATAGGCGTCGAATTTGGCGACGCCGTGACGATAGGCGTGCAGCAAGCGACCGTCGGCGCGGCGAAGTTTTTCCAGCAAGAAGTTCGCGGTCTTTTGGGCGGCGGCCAGGTAACGCGGCTCGTTCAACGGTCCCGCGGCGCGGGCGAGGGCGTCGAGCATGAGCCCGTTCCAGTTGACGAGGATTTTGTCGTCGAGGCCGGGGTGGATGCGTTTGTCTCGCGCTTCAAATAACTTCGCGCGCGAAACCGCCAGCGAACTGCGGAGATCGGCGACGGGTTTGTTCAGTGACTTGGCGCAATCGTCGAGGCTCTTCGGGAGATTCAAAATGTTCGCGTGTTCGAAGTTGCCCGCCGGGGTGACGTCGTAGCAGGTGTTGAACTCGGCGGCCGCCTCTTTGCCGAGAAGTTTCTCTATTTCACTCGGCGTCCACACATAAAACTTCCCCTCGACCCCTTCGCTGTCGGCGTCTTGCGTGCTGAAAAAACCGCCGTCGGGGCCGGTCATTTCGCGGAGGATGAAATCGCACGTCTCGCGGATCACGGTGGCGTACTCATTGCGGCCCGTCGCTTGATACGCTTCGACGTACGCCGCGGTCAGGAGCGCGTTGTCGTAGAGCATCTTTTCGAAATGCGGCACGAGCCACTCGGCATCGACGCTGTAACGATGGAAGCCGCCGCCGAGTTGGTCGTAGATTCCGCCGCCGGCCATCTTGTCGAGCGTGAACGTGACCATCTCAAGCGCCTCGGCCTTGCCGGTCCGACGCCAGATCCGGAGCAGGAGGCGCAAATCCATCGGGTGCGGAAACTTCGGGGCATCGCCGAAGCCGCCGTGCGTCTTGTCGAACAAGCGGGCATGGGACGGCATCGCGCCCGTGATCAGCTCGGGCACAAGTTTCACTTCGCCCGCCGCCGCGCCCCCCGCGCCGACTTGCTTCAGATGGTCCGTCAGTTGCTGCGCTTGCTCGGCGATGGCCGTACGGCGATTTTTCCAAGCGTCGAGGATCGCATCGAGCACGTTCTCGAAGCCGGGCATCCCTTGGCGCGGCTTCGGCGGCCAGTAGGTGCCGCCGTAGAACGGACGCAGATCGTGCGTCAGAAAGACCGACATCGGCCAGCCGCCCCGGCCGGTCAGGGCCTGCACGGCGTTCATGTAGATCTGATCGACGTCGGGTCGCTCTTCGCGATCAACTTTGACGCAGATGAAGTTGTCGTTCAGCTTCTTCGCGATCGCTTCGTCTTCGAAACTCTCGTGCTCCATCACATGGCACCAGTGACAGGCCGAGTAGCCGACGGAAAGAAAGATCGGCCGATCAAGCTTCTTCGCCGCGGCAAACGCTTCGTCCCCCCACGGATACCAATCGACCGGATTGTTTTTGTGTTGGAGAAGGTAGGGAGACGATTCTTTGGCTAAGCGATTGGGCATGGGGGTGCGGTTCAGGGTTCGAGGTTCAGAGTTCAGGGTTACAGACATGCACGATGCGTGCCTACTTCCAACCCTGAACTGCGAACCCTGAACCCCGAACCTCCTTCCTACTTATATTGTTGTTCTGGACCTGGGAACGTGCCGTTGCGGACGTCGTCGCGGAAGTGCGTGACGGCGTTTTGGATGACGCTTTTCAGATCGGCATACGGCTTCACGAAGCGCGGGACGTAGCCGCTCGTCAGTCCGAGCAAGTCGTGCGTGACGAGCACCTGGCCGTCGCAGCCGTCGCCGGCGCCGATGCCGATCGTCGGGACGCGCAACATTCCGGTGATCTCCGTCGCCAACTCGGCGGGAATGCATTCGAGCAGAACGCAGAACGCGCCGGCCTCTTGCGCTTCGCGCGCTTCGCGGAGCAGTCGGTCGCGATCGCGCTGCACTTTGTAACCGCCGAGCAAGTGGACGTTCTGCGGTCGGAGTCCGCAGTGGGCGACGACCGGGATGCCCGCCGACGTGAGGCCCGCGATGATCTCGGCCTGATCAGCACCCCCTTCGAGCTTCACCGCCTGACAGCGCGTCTCTTTCAAGATGCGGCCCGCGTTTTCGATCGCCTTGATTTTGCCCAGGTGGTTGCTGGGGAACGGCATGTCGACGATCGTCAGCGCGCGGGTAACCGCCCGACCGACGAGCGCGGCATGGTAGATCATCTCGTCGAGCGTCACCGGCAGCGTGTTCGAATGTCCTTGCACGACCATCGACATACTGTCGCCGACCAAGATCGCTTCGACCCCGGTCTCGTCGAGCAGCTTGGCCAGCCCGTAGTCGTAGGCCGTCAGCATCGTGATCTTCCGCCCCGTCCCTTTGAGGGCCATGAACTTGGGAACGGTCAACTGCGGGACGTTGGGGCCGGTCGATGCCGGCGATTGCGGGGCGTCGGACATGGAGACTTTCGCGATGAGGGCGGACGGATGGTTTCGAAACGGCCGGCCGGATTGCGCCGGCGGGCCGATTCGGCGGACTCCGCCATTGTTAGCCCCGGCAAGCGGGTCGGCAACCGGCCCTCTGGTCGGCATCGCCCAGAAAACCTTCAACAAAAGCGACGAAACCGGGGCTGGCGCAGGCCGTTTCGCCGCGCGATCCGCAGGCGAAAGATTTTGGCATGGTCCGGCGGGCGCGGTATCTTGGAGTTCCGCATCTTTTCGCTCACCGAAGTTCTCGGAGTTACGCCCCATGTTGCGTCGCACGGTCCTGTCGTCGTTGGTGTTGCTGCTCGTCGTCGGTTCGTCGCAGGCCGCTTGGGCCCAAGGTTTTGTGAAGATCGACGGCACGGTCGACCAAGTGTTGCCGTCGCAAGGGATAACGCTGACGGGCAAAGACGGCAAGAAGTACGCCGTCGGCTTCGGTCCGACTTCGAAAGTCGCGCTCACCGGCGAAGGCTCGGCCGACTTCCTAACGACCGGCAGCTATGTGCAGATGACCGTCGACATGGACGGCAAGGGGACGGCGACCGCCGACGTCGCGAAAGTACAAATCACCGTGCAAGGCAAAGACACCGCCCCGGGCATCATTCCGGCCGGCGGACCCGACAGCAAACCGGGACAGCCCGGCAAGTACTTCGTGCGCGGCACGGTGAAGTCGAACAAAGACGGCACGCTGACCGTTGCGGCCGCCGGCAAGCAAGTGGTCGTCAAGCTCTCGCCGACGGTGACCGTGCCGGTGACGATCGCGAACTGGCAGATGGCCAAGTCGGGCGATGCGATCTCCGGCGAAGGGACGAACATGTCGCAGCCCGGCGCGTCGCTGACGCTCGTCCGCGGCGACCGGATCGAAATCAAGGCCGCGATGCCGATCACGAAGACAGGGAAGAAATAAGGGAGAAGGTGTGAGGGATTAGGTATGAAGTGTGAGGAGCGGAGGAATTCGCTCCTCTGCTCCTGCTTCACTCACAACTCGCCCCTCAAACCTCACATCTCGTCCTACGGTAGCATCCGCGCGCCGAAGCCGGCGTCGGGCAATCGCTTCGCCGTTTGCTTTTGCGGCGACGCTTCGTAGAGCGGCATCGCCTCGGGGATCCAGGCCTGCAGGTCGCGGACCCGCGTTTCGTGGCTCGGGTGCGTCGACAAAAACTCCGGCGGCGATTGTCCGCCGGTGTACTGCTTCATTCGTTCCCAAAAGTGCACGCTCTCTTCCGGGTCGTAGCCCGCCGCGGCCATGAGCAGCAGGCCCATGCGGTCGGCCTCGCTCTCGTGCTCGCGGCCGTATTTCATCACGGTGAATTTCGCACCGGTGTTGATCATTTGCAGAATTTGGTTGCGCTGCGCGGGATCCATGTCTCCCAGCGCCCCGCCGGCCGCCATCACGCCGATGTTGGCCATCTGCGAGTGGGCCATCCGTTCGGCCCCGTGATGCGCCAAGGCATGCGCGATCTCGTGCCCCATCACAACAGCCAGTCCCGTGTCGGTCTCGGCGATCGGTAGGATGCCGGTATAGACGACGATCTTTCCCCCCGGCAAACAGAAGGCGTTTTGCTGGTCGCTCTCGACGACGCGGACGGCCCACTCCATCGGCTGCTCGGGCATCTGCGTCTGCTGCAAGAAGCCTTCATTGCGGGCCGCGTTGGTCAACCGGTTGGCGATGTCTTTAATCACATCGACGAGCGGGCCGCGATCGACGACGCGCTCTTGGGCCAGCACTTCTTCAAACGCCTGGAGCCCGAGTTGTTCTTCTTGCTGCGGGTTAAGAGCGACGATCTGCTGCCGCCCAAACGGTCCGGTCTGGCACCCCTTCATCAGCAGCGCGCCGAGCGGAATGGCCGCCATCAGCGCCGCAACGACGAGCCGTTGCACCAACCGACTCGGCCCCGCCTGCCGCCCGTGAGGATCGCGCGAACCGAAGATGCTAGCCATGACTTAACTCCGAAACGTTTCTGCGACAGGACGAACTAGGCCGCCGTTACTCCTACGAATCATACTACGCAATCGTCGATGCAGAGAATTCAAAAAACCTCACGCAAAGACGCGAAGTCGCAAAGAACTGACCCTTTTTCTTCTCTTCTTCTCCTTTGCGTCTTCGCGCCTTTGCGTGAGACCTCTGCTGTCTTCGCTAACGGCCGCAAACCGCGATCCAGCCGTTGGCGCGGAGGCGGCCGAAGAGCCAGGCGTGCGGCAGGCGATGCCGGCGAACCGTATCGAGCGGGATCAATTCGCGGACCGTGAAACCGGCGCTCTGTAACTCGCCGACGAACTCGCCTTGCGTGTAG
>CAMCTH010000249.1 GCA_945877965.1 Planctomicrobium piriforme
GGCCCCCTTGGCTGTCCGTCTGCCGACTGAACGCCACGACAGTGTACGAATGGACGGGCTTCAGTCGCCCTTCGTCGGTCAGAGTAAAGGCGACGTTTACCATGCCGGCATTAGCCGCAGTTAGCTCGACGTTGTATTTCAATCCCCACTCGTCCTTCGAGGGGCCCAGCGGAAAAAAGACCGCCCAACATGGCTCCGAAATCAGAACGACCGCCGTAACGACCAACGCACACGTCGCCCAGTGTGAAAATCGAATGCCCATTTCACGTTCTTCCTTTGAACTAGATCGGAAGCGCCGCCAACGTCCCGATCGTCGGAACCTAGGTTTTTGCGCATCGGGCGAGCATTCAAGCGACAGCCCCCATTTCGGGCAAGATCAGTCTGCGCGTCGATGCCCGGCCGTCGCTGCCTGACTGTCGCTGCCGCCAATCAATTTACACGCTGAAGGACACGCCTCATTTGCATGCGACTTGGCTGAAGTCCCTTACGTCACCAAGTCTTCAATTCCTTCCGGTTCCGGCGCCAGCTTCGTACTTTTGATCGGTGGAAATAGATACTTCAACAACGGCGGGGCCATGAACGTCGTGACCATCACCATGAGCGTGACGGCGCTGAACAGCCCGGTGTCGAAGACGCCGCTCGCCAACCCCATTTGCGCGAAGATCAAGCCGACCTCGCCGCGCGGGATCATGCCGACGCCGATGACCTTCTTGTTGCTCTTGATCCAAAAAGGTGCGTATCCGGCCAAGAATTTCCCCACAACGGCAGCCACGATCAGCAGTCCGCCGACGAGTAAGGTTTGCCGATTCGCAGGATCGATCGGGTTCAAAACCCGAACATCGACGGCCGCACCGACCGTGACGAAGAACAGCGGTACGAAAAAGTGCCCAAGGTGCGCGACGCCGCGCTCGATCTCATGGGCATGCGGCGTTCCGCGTAGCAGCAGGCCGGCGGCAAATGCTCCGATAATCATCGCCGACCCCGCGACCGAGGCGAGCCAAGCGAGCCCGAACGCTAGCATAACGGCCAAGATCGTCGGCGTTCCGGGAAGGTCGACTCGGCTGATCAAACGAACCACCGGCGGCACGATGAAAGTACCGAGCAGTAACGTCCCGCCCAAAAAGCCAAACGCAATGGCCGTCGTCTGGGCAACGCCGAGGACCGTGACCTCTTGTCCTTGTGTCAGACCGACGACGACGGCGAGGATCACCAGTCCGACCACGTCATCGATGACGGCGGCACCGAGAATGATCTGACTCTCGTCTTCTTGCAGCCGGTTCAGTTCAGAAAGCACGCGCGCGGTGATGCCGACGCTCGTGGCCGTCAGACTCGCCCCGGCGACGATGGCAACCAGATTGCCGAGCCCTAGCGCCCAACAAACGGCATAGCCGAGCGCGAACGGCAAAGCGACGCCGACGACGGCGACCACGGCCGCCGCTCCCCCGACTTTCAACAGCTTTCGCAGATCCGTCTCCAAGCCGATCTCGAACAGCAAAATGACGACGCCGAGTTCGGCCAATAAATGCAAGATCTCGTTCTGCGGGTCGACGATGCCCGCGACAGACATCCCCAGGACGACGCCTGCCACGAGCTCGCCCAAGACGGCCGGTTGGCCGATCGCTTTTGCCGCGGCCCCCAACAACTTGGCGGCCCCCAACATCATCACCAGCAGGCCGAGAAACTGCGGTACGTCTAAGTGTTCCATGACTCATCCATTCTTAGCGATTGAACCCGTGGTTTCCGAGCAAGTTGGCGATCATCCAAGTTCGCGATCACCCCAACGGCGAACCCGCGACGTAGGCACCGATGACATAACGGCAGCGAACGTCGAGGACGCCGACTGAGCGAACGAGAAGCGAGAGTGCTAAGCCCGGCAGAGCGCCGTTAGCGACGGAAAGAAGGGCGGGACGAATTGCAATGCGAGACGTAGCGCGCGGCTACGTCACCAGCCGCCGCCGTTGGTGATGAAGAGCTTTAGATAAAGCTCGTGTTCCGAAATCGGGTTTACGTTCTTGTCCGTAGCCATGCGCGCATTCTAGCGACGGCGCGCGGAGATACAATCGAAATAGCCGCCATGGATTAGGGCATAAAAAAAGGGGAAGCTCTACCTTGCGGCAGAACAACCCCTGCATGTCGGGGCGACAGGATTTGAACATGCGACCTTCTGGTCCCAAACCAGACGCTCTAGCCAGGCTGAGCTACGCCCCGCGATCGGTCGGCCCATTATGCAGGACGACGGTCGATTCGCCTAGGTTCGCTTCTTCACAAATTGCGGATGTTTGCGAGATCGACCCGTCGCGGCATAATTGCCTCTGGCTCCTCGGTGCCGGCAAGCGGCCTGGATTCTTGTCGTCTCGCATCGTGACGGGAGTGATTTACTGATGAATGCCGCTGCGAGTTCCGCCTCATCGTCGATTCCGCCGGCTCGTTTAGCGACGATGTGCGGACTTGGACTCGTCGCGACGATCGGGCACTTTGTGCTCTGCGCGGCGCTCGCTTGGTACTTCGCGCGAACCGTCGACGTCGAGTTGCCCGAGTGGCTTCGCTCGCTCGATGAACTGCTGATTTCGAGCTTTTCGATCGGCCTGGAGATCGCGGTGCTGCTGGTGTGGTGGACGATCGTCGGCCTCACGGCGTGTGGCCTGGTTCGCGCCGTCGAACAACTGGCGAGGATGCTGTTCGGTGCGAACTGCAAGGCGGCGACGTCGGCGACGTGGAGACTATTGTGGCCGACGATCGGCTTGTCGGTGCTTTCGTTGTTGCTGCTGCCGGCCTGGGCCCCGCGGCACGCCGAATCGGAAACGGGGCTCGAAACGGCAGCCCGCTCGACGGCCGACGAGTTCGGCTACTACACGGTGCTGCAACTCCATTGCCTGCTCGGGCTCACGCTGATGCTGCTCGTGCTCGGCTTCGTCGTTCATCAATTCGACAAACGCTGGAACGCGACCGCGTGGGGATTCGTCGTGGGGCTCACGCTCGGGCTCGGCGTCGCCGGCGCGTTCTGTGCCGGACTGTATCCGTTGCTCGATCGACTCTTCGCGGAGGTCGGTTTCATCGCGACGGCGGCGATTTATTTGACGCTCGTTGCGTCGGTCACGGCCGGTCCGAAACTGCTCAGCACGGTGCGATCGTCTTCGCGCGGGAGCGTGGGGCAATGACGATCTGGCCCGACGTGGAAGTCGTCGCGTCCTAGCGCGTCATCACGAACACGCCGCGGTCTTTCTTCGACGTGTAGTGGGCCGTGAACTTGCAGGCGGTCGCCGAGCCGGTCATGCAGAACTGGCCGCCGAACATCGGGATGTTGCGGCTGGCGCGGAAGTAAACCACGCCGTCGCCGTAACCGGTGACCGTGAGCACCTGCGTATAGCGGAACGGCACCACTTTGAGAAACGTGCCGGAGAACGTCACGCTGTAATTCGCACCGCAGCGCGAGATCGTCGCCCGCAGCGTGCCGTGGTGCGAATTACAAAAGCTCTTCCAGTAACCGCAGTCCCAGCAGCCGGAGATATCGACGCACTTCACCGGAGCGGCTTCCGGTGCTGCGGAATCGGCAACGGCGGGGCCGACCATCGCCAACAAAGCAGCGGCAGTCGACGCGAGCAGCGAACGGCGCGAAACGAACGGCGAGCGGAACATCGCACTACCTCGGAAAAAACGACGACGGGCCAAGCCGGAGGACGACGGCGACGAATCGAGACGTCGCCTCGATCTCGGCATCGTGCTCATCGTCCGGCGGTTGCCCAACTACGCAGCCCGCGGTGGAGGATTCATATTTTGACAAGAATGACCGATCTGCGGGGCCCGGACGATCGGCCCGGACCGCATGATCGTCACGTCCCACTCCCCAAGCCCCGCGGCGACCGGCGACTCGCGCTGCGGTGCGAGCCGGTTTTCGCCTACATTGGGCGGCGTCCCAAACCCCGTCGAACCACGGACTGCACCGACTTCGAAGCCACGCATTAGCATGCCGGCCGCGTACTCCGAAAAGCTCGATCGCTGGACCGCCGCCGTTGTGGCAAGGCCGGGGCCGCTGTTCGCGCTGGCGGCGATCGTCTTGCTGGTGCAAGTCGGCCCGTGGTGGTATCCCTCGCCCGACAGTGCGGCCTATTTCTCGATCGCCCGCAGCTTCTGGTCTCCCGAAGGCCCGACGGCGTTCGGCAGTTCGCATCTGTTCTACTCGCCGACCTATGCGTTGTTGCTGTCGCCGGTGTTCTTCCTCGGCGAGCGTCCCTTCATGGCGGCGGCGCTGCTGCATTGGTTTCTTTCGCTCGCGCTCATGGCGGGCGTCTATCGCTGGGCCAAACCGCTCGGCAGTTGGTCCGCCGTCGCCGTCACATTGCTCACCGTGCTGCACGTGCAGTACGGGATCTACTTCCGCCGCCCGCTCAGCGAAACGTTCTTCACGACCGCCATGGTCTGGGCCGTCATCGTGCTCGATCACTTTCGCACGACGCAGCTCCGCAGCGAACGGATCGGCTACGGTATCGCGGGGACGACGCTACTCACGCTTGCGTGCCTGATTCGCCCCAACGGCGTGATGCTCATCCCGGGCTTCGGCCTGGCGCTGCTCGCTACCTGGGGTCGGCGCGAGAAGCGGCAACTGCTGGCCGCCGTCGCGGCGACGTTGCTAATCGGCGGCATCGCGGCAGGCGTGTTCTATGCCGCGCGCAAGATCGACGATCGTCGCGCGGCCGAAAAATCGGCGGTCACTTACTGGGATTATTTCGTCAAACTACAAGACCCGTCGAAGCCGTCGATGTTCGCCCGCATTCCCGACGGGACGTTCATTCAGATGGGCGATTTCTCACGACTCATCATCCCGGGCATGTTCAAGTCGCGGACGAAATCGGAAGGCCGACTCAACATCAACAATTTCGTCGCCACCGCGATGACGCTCGTCGTCGTGATCGGTTGGTGGCGACTACTCCGCACTCGCGGCGATGTTTGGACCTGGAGCTTTCCGTTCTTCATGGCGCTCAACGTCATTTGGGCCGCCGACGTCGGGACTCGCTACACTCTGCCGGTGTTGCCGGTGATCTGGGCGGCGGTCTGTATGACGGTGCAGCCGTTTCGGCCCCGGATCGAACGTTGGCTGCTGCCGTTCGTTGCCTTGCACGCCGTCGTCGGGATCAGCTATTGGTTAGTGACCGACCTGCCGCGGAATCGTGAATTGAATCAGCACTGGCCCGCCGTCGAGGAACTCGCCTGGGTCGTCGATCGCGATCAGCAAACCGTCGCCGCGCTCGGGCTGACTCCCGAAGCGACGCAACTCTTCCGCTTTCAACTCGACCGCGACGTCAAAGCGTACGACCCGGCCGCCAAATCCAAACAGCCCGATTGGATCGTCACGCTTGCCGAAGGTTCCACGCTGCCGCCGGGTTACGGCGTCGGGGCCGAGGCGGGGCCTTATCGAATGTTGCGTCGCACTACATTGAATCCTCATCCGGTCGATGCCGGCCAAACCCCGGCGACTCCGCTAGAATAGGCGAATTGTTCCGCTCCGCATCGCGCGGCCCGCGCCGCACTGCGAGGACTTCGCCATGCCTTCCGACGCTTCGACCGCCGTGCTGCCGCACAACTCCGTCTCACAAAATGCTGCGGACGCCGCCGAGCCCGCGCTCGAGCTCTCCGTCGTCATGCCGTGCCTGAACGAAGAACTCACCGTCGGCATCTGCGTGGAGAAAGCGGTCCGGACGATGCGCACGCTCGGCATCGCGGGCGAGGTGGTGATCGTCGACAACGGCTCGACCGACCGGAGTCGCGAGATTGCCGAGGCGGCCGGAGCCCGCGTCGTGCGGCATCATCTCCGCGGCTACGGGAACGCGCTCCGGCGCGGTTTCGAAGAGGCCCGCGGCAAGTACATCGTGATGGGCGACGCCGACGATAGTTACGACTTCACCGACTTGGAGCGGTTCGTCGTCGGCCTGCGCAACGGGGCCGACATGGTGATGGGAAACCGACTCAAAGGAAAGATCATGCCTGGCGCGATGCCGTGGCATCATCGCTGGATCGGCAACCCGCTGCTCAGCGGCTTCTTGAATTTGGTCTTCCGTACCGGCGCGAGCGACTGTCACTGCGGCATGCGGGCCTTCACGAAAGACGCCTATCGCCGGATGAACCTGCAGATGCCCGGCATGGAATTGGCCAGCGAAATGGTCATCAAGGCAGCCAAGTCGAAACTCAAGATCGCCGAGATTCCGATCACGCTGCATCCCGACGGCCGTGATCGCCCGCCCCATTTGCGAAGCTTCCGCGACGGTTGGCGGCACTTGCGGTTTATTCTGATGTGCAGCCCGTTGTACCTCTTCGTGCTGCCGGGAATGCTGCTCACCGTGCTCGGTCTGGCGGCGATCCCGACGGCGGTGCTGGCCGGCTACGGCGTCTTTAATAACGTCTTCGGCCCGAACTTCATGTTCACGGCCGCGCTGCTGGCGATTGCCGGAACGCACTTGCTCGTCTTCGGCGTTTTGGCCAAGCTGTACACGCATCACGTCGATCCGGTCTTCGTCGATCCCCGCGTCACCGCATGGCTGCAACACTTCACCGTCGAACGCGGCATCCTCTACGGCCTCGGCCTGTTGGGCGTCGCGGCGGCGCTGGCCGTGCCGATCTTCGTAAACTGGCTGCAGACGATGGAAGTCGCCTCGCCGGCCCGCTGGATCTTCGCCGGAGCGCTAGCCGTCATCGGGCTGGAAGTGATCTTCGCCGCGTTCCTCGTCGGAATCATGGAACAGCCGCGCGAACGGAATCGGCAAGGTTAACCTTGCCGACATGCCGGTGCGTGCGCGCGGATGGCGGTCGCCGATGAAGCTGGGTTTCATCTACGACGCCGTATACCCGTGGCTTAAAGGGGGCGGCGAGAAGACGCTGTACGAACTCGCCTGCCGACTCCGCGATCGCGGGCACGAGTGCCACTTCTTCGGCATGCAACTCTGGGACGGCCCCGTCGATCTCGTCCGCGAAGGGCTGTACAACCACGGGCTCGCGCCGAACGTGCCGCTCTACGGACCCAACGGCAAGCGGCGCGTCGGCCAGACGCTCACCTTCGCGCGCGGC
>CAMCTH010000250.1 GCA_945877965.1 Planctomicrobium piriforme
TCGGCGCACAGTTCGGCGAAGTGCCGCGAACGATGCCGCGTGTCGTAGCCGATCGCGCATGCGAGCGGCCCGCCGGTCGCATGCTTTTTGACATACGTCGCCAGTCCTTGTGCACTCTCGCCGATCGTCCGATCGTTGATCGCATTCGAGCCGATCGGGTACATCCGCCCGCGACGTCCACCGGTGCCGAACGGAATGATCGTCCAAAAGGCATCGTCGAGGGCCTGCCACTTCTCTTGCTCAATGTGCGTCGCGACCTCGGCGGCGTAGTCGGCATAGCGCGGCTCGGTCAGCCAAGCGACGATATTCTGGACCGCCGACGAAGTCACTTTCCCGGCGACCAGCGCCGAGTCCAAACGAGCTTTCAGCGACGCAACGTCGAGCGACATAGATGAGCTTCCTGTGAGATGAAGAGGCGGCGGGTCTATTTTGCCGCATGACTTGCCCGCTGGGAAGCGGTGTGCAGAGCGGAGAAAAGCTCACACAAAGGCGCGAAGACGCTAAGAATTCAGAGGGAGAGAAGAAATGGACGCGGATTCGTCGTCGCTCTCGTATTCATTCACTTGCTTCCTCCGTCTTCCTTTGCGTCTTCGCGCCTTTGCGTGAGCCTCTCTCGTCTTCGAAACAGCATGCCCCGTTTTCGGCCGTTTCGCGTTTACACTTCCGCGGCGTTTCGCAATACTGCCGTCACTATGAGTGAACCGATCATCAGCGTCAGTGGGTTGCGGGGCATCGTCGGCGAAAGCCTCACGCCGGAGACGGCCATTCGTTACGTCGGCGCGTTTGCGGCCCAGTTGCCGCCGGGACCGCTGGTCGTCACGCGCGACGGTCGCACGACCGGGCCGATGTTGGCCGACGCCGTGCGGGCCGCCGCCGTCGCCGCGGGGCGCGATTGCATCGACGGCGGCATTGCCGCGACGCCGACGACCGGCATTCTCGTTCGTGAGTTCCAAGCGGCCGGCGGCGTACAGATCTCGGCCAGCCACAACCCGCCGCCCTACAACGGTCTCAAACTTTTCTCCACCGCCGGTCGCGTCATCCCGGCCGACGAAGGGAAGCTGGTCGTCGATCGTTACCACAGCCGCGAGATTCCGTGGGCCGCCTACGATCAACTCGGCTTCGTCAACACGCCGGCCGACGTCACGACGGCCCATTTGCAAAAGGTGCTGGCGACGGTCGACGTCGCGGCGATTCGACAACGCAAGTTCCGCGTATTGCTCGACGCCAATCACGGCTCCGGCAGCATTCTCGGTCGACGCCTGCTCGAAGAACTCGGCTGCACGATCACGCTGCTCGGCGGCACGCCCGACGGGCGTTTCGCGCACCCGCCGGAACCGACGGCGGAGAACTTGGTCGAAGTCTCGGCCGCCGTGAAGCAGCACGACTGCGACGTCGGCTTCTGCCAAGACCCCGACGCCGACCGACTCGCGCTCATCGACGCCGCGGGACGGTACATCGGCGAAGAATACACGCCCGCGATCTGCGCGGATCATGTCCTGCGGCACAACCCGGGGCCGGTCGTAACGAACTGTTCGTCGAGCCGAATGGTCGAAGACTTGGCAGAAAAGTACCGTGTGCCGTTCTATCGTTCGGCCGTCGGCGAGGCGAACGTCTGCGACGAGATGATCCGCCGCGAGGCGGTCTTCGGCGGCGAAGGGAACGGCGGCGTCATCGACCCGCGGGTCGTGTATGTCCGTGACTCGTTCGTCGGCATGGCCCTGGTGCTCGATTGCCTCGCATCCCGCGCGACGACCGTGGCGGCCCTGGTCGACGACCTGCCGCGATACGAGATCGTCAAAACGAAAATCTCGCTGCCCCCCGAGAAGTTGAAAGCGGGTCTGCTCGCGCTAGAAAAAGAGTTCGTCGGGGCGGCAACCGATTCGCTCGACGGACTCCGCTTCGATTGGCCCGGCAAGTGGCTACTGGTCCGCGCGAGCAACACGGAGCCGATCGTCCGCGCGATCGCCGAAGCCCCGACGGAGTTTGAGGCACAAAAGCTGTGCGACACGGCCGGGCAGGTGCTGCGAGCGCTACTCTAGTCGCCCATCATTCCGCGGCGGCGGGTCGGTGTGTTGCAGCAAGTTCCTTCAGCAGACGATCCGCTTCGCGCACGTCGGCGATTGAATAGAACCCGGTCCGGAGCGTCGCCGGACGGTTGTTCACTTGGTAGTTCAGCTCCGACTCGCCGAAGAGGACGTCGCCCGTACCGTCGGCGCGTTCGGTCCGCTCGATATTCAGCAAACGATCGGGCGTGTACGACTGAACCTTGATGCCGGGGTTGGCGAAGCGCATCACGCCGGCGATCATCATCGCCAGACCGCCGCTTCCGTAGTAGCCGCCGTTGAAGACGACGGCGCGGCGATCAGTGATGACATACAACGTGTTCTCGGCCGACTTCTGCAAGCGGCGACGAAGCCACAACGGGCTCGTCAGCATCGAGACGCCGATGAGCAAAAACGGAATACCGAAGGCGGCGAAGATGAGCCGTTCGTTTTGCAGCGGTCCGCCGTCGAAGATTCCTGAGGCCATCGCCATCCAAAACAGCGCGAAGCCGACGTCAAAAACGGCGAACAGGATGAGCGGCAGCGTGATCCACAGGAAGCCGGAACTTGGCTGCGGCGTGCCGACCCACTTTACGCGTTCGCCCTGCGGGATCTCGTCGCGCAACAGAGACTGCAAAGCTTCGGGAAGCGAATAAGGGTCGAGCATCGGCCGGTCTCCGTGATTCGGTGCGGCGAACTCGAAAGCAGCTTCAAACACAAACGCGGGTCGGCGAGCGACGCGGATAAATGATTACGAGCGGGGCACGATCCGGTCCTTGCCCATGAATGCTCGCAGCACTTCGGGCACCAGGATCGAGCCGTCGGCTTGTTGGTAATTTTCCATCACGGCGATGATGCAGCGGCTCAGGGCGACGGCCGTGCCGTTCAGGGTGTGAACGAAGTGCGTCCCCTTTTCCCCCTTCTTGCGGAAGCGAATGCCGAGACGTCGGGCCTGATAGTCGGTGCAGTTGCTCGTGCTCGTCACTTCGCCGTACTCGCCGGCGGTGCCGCGGCCGGGCATCCACGCTTCGAGATCGTACTTGCGATAGGCCGGCCCGCCGAGATCGCCGGTCGCCGTGTCGATCACGCGATAGGCGATGCCGAGACCGTCAAAGATTTTGCACTCCAACTCACAAAAGTATTCCAACATCGCGTCGCTCTGCTCGGGCAGCGTGAACGCGAACATCTCGACCTTCGTGAATTGGTGAACGCGATAGAGTCCGCGCGTCGCCCGACCGGCGGCTCCTGCTTCGGTGCGGTAGCAGTGGCTGATGCCGCACATTTTGATCGGGAACTTTTCTTCGTCCATGATCTCGTTGGCGTAGTAACCGCCGAGCGTGATCTCGGCCGTCGCGACGAGGCTCAGGTCGCTGTCGGCAATGCTGTAGATCTGCGTCTCGGGTCCGCGCGGGATGTAGCCCGTGCCGTGTAGCACTTCGTTGCGGGCCAAGTCGGGTGTAATGGTCGGCGTGAAACCTTCTTTCATCAGCACTTCGATCGCATAGCGTTGCAGAGCCAACTCAAGCAGCACCGCGTCGTTCTTCAAGAAGTAAAAGCCGCTCCCCGCGACCTTAGCGCCGGCCTCCATGTCGATCAGGTCGAGCTTCGTGCCGAGATCCAAGTGGTCGAGCGGCTTGAAGTCGAACTTCGGCGGGGCATGCTTTCCTTTTTTGACTTCGGTGTTCGCACCGTCGTCGGTCCCGACCGGGGCGTTCGGATGCGACAAGTTCGGGATCGTACGTTGAACCGCGTCGATCTCGGCCTCGAGCGAGGTCATGTCGTTCTGCAATCCCGTCGCCTTCTCGCGGAGGCTGCGTCCCTCGGCCTTGAGCGCGTCGCGCTCTTCCGGCTTCGCTTTGCCGATTTTCCCCGAGACGTCGTTGGCGGCCCGATTGATTTCGTCGACTTCGACCTGCAGTTTGCGACGTTTGAGTTCGAGTTCGACGAACCGCGGCACGTCGGCCTTCGAGTTGCGTCGGGTGCAGTTTTCGGCGACGAGCGCGGCGTTATCGACGATGAATTTGCGATCGAGCATGGTGTTTATAGGTTCAGGGTTCAGGGTTCAGAGTTCACGGTTGAAAGCAAAACAACCTTGAACCTCGAACCATGAACCTTAGAACTTCTTCCCTATTTCGTGCCACAAGTACGCGCTCGCTTTGATTCCGCGATGGAAGTCGGCGAGGCAGAATTTTTCGTTCGGGCTGTGCGTGTTGTCGTCGTCCAGCCCCCAACCAAGCAGTAGGGTATCGAGTCCCAGTAATTCGTGAAAGGTCGAGACGACGGGGATCGAGCCCCCTTCGCGAATGAAGACCGGCTTGCGCCCGAACCCGCTCTCGACCGCCGTCACCGCCGCCGCCACGAACGGGCTCTCAAGCGGGACGACGACGCCCGGCGCTCCGTGAAACGCCGTCAATTCCATCGTCACGCCCGACGGCAGCACGCGGCGCAAATGAGCCTCGAGCGCGACGCGAATCTTCTCCGGGTCTTGCTTTGGCACTAGGCGAAAGCTGAACTTGGCCGACGCCTTTGCGGGCAACACCGTCTTGGCCCCTTCGCCTTGGTAACCGCTCGTCAGACCGTTGATGTCGAACGTCGGGCGAGCCCAGCGGCGTTCGAGCGTCGTGAAGCCCTCTTCGCCGGCGACGGCGGTCAGGCCGATCGCCTTCATGAACTGAGCTTCGTCGAACGGCAACGCCGCGAACTGTTGCCGCTCCAGATCGGTGAGTGGTTGGACGTCGTCGTAAAAGCCGGGCACTTGGATCCGGCCGCGCTCGTCGATGATCGTCGCCAGCACGCGCGCCAAGGCGTTGGCCGGGTTCATCACGCCGCCGCCGAACGTGCCCGAGTGCAAATCGCGCGAAGGGCCTTGCAGTTTCAACTCATAATACGCAATGCCGCGCAGGCCGTAGGTGATCGCGGGCCGGCCGGGGCCGAATTGGCTGGTATCGCTGATGACGACGACATCAGCCTTCAGCTTCGTCTTATTCGCTTCGATGAACTGGTCCAGGTGCGCGCTGCCGACTTCCTCTTCCCCTTCGATCAGGAATTTCAGGTTGACCGGCAGCTTCCCTTTCGTCCCCTTCAGCCAGGCCTCGGCACTTTTGACGTGCGTGAACATCTGCCCTTTGTCGTCGGTCGCCCCGCGTGCAACGATGTTGCCGTCGCGCCGCGTCGGTTCGAACGGCGGGGTCGTCCACAAGTCAAGCGGGTCCGGCGGTTGCACGTCGTAGTGACCGTAGACGAGCACGGTCGGTTTGCTCGGGTCGGCCTTCGCTTCGGCAAAGACGATCGGATGGCCGGCCGTCTCGCACAATTCCACTTCCAGGCCCAACCCACGAAACTGAGCGGCCACCCATTCGGCCGCGCGGCGAACTTCGCCTTTGCGGGTGCTGTCGGCGCTAACGCTGGGAATTCGCAGCAATTCGCACAGTTCGTCTTCAAAACGAGCGGCGTTGGCTGACAGATAACTGTCGATCTCGGGAAGCATGGCGGTTCTCGTTGGCGGTGCGGTTCGGTCGCTAATATAATGCGTTTCCGCTGCGACGACCATGAGTCATGGAATGCCGCAAACGCAGCCACGCTAGGTCGGAGATTGTCGTCATGTCAAACGAAGCCGTCGCCGTCGCTGAACCGGAAGTCGCCGAGCCGGAAGTCACTCAGACGCCCGAAGCTGCGAAGCCGAACCAAGATAAACGTCCCAAGAAGCAGCCTCGCTATCATGTGCTGCTCTGGAACGACGACGACCACACGTTCGAGTACGTCATTACGATGCTCGCCGAGCTATTTGGCCACCAAATCGAAATGGGGTACCAACTGGCGAAGGAAGTCGACACCGCGGGCCGCGCCGTCGTGCTGACGACGACGATGGAACATGCCGAACTGAAGCGCGACCAAATCCTCGCGTACGGCAAAGACGTTGCCATCGCGAGCTGCAAAGGCTCCATGTCGGCGACGATTGAGCCGGTGCCGGAGTAGTTGACGGTTGACAGAGGGCAGTTGACAGATGGGCGGAAAGAATTATTCCGATCTGCTCGCTTGGCAAAAAGCCGTCGACTTGGTTTGCGACGTCTACGCTGACACATCGTCGTTTCCCCCCGACGAGAGGTTTGGTCTCACATCGCAAGTCCGTCGCGCATCCGTTTCAATTGCGGCCAACATTGCCGAAGGGCAAGGACGAGCCTCTAGAAACGAGTTCGTACATTTTCTCTCCATCGCTCACGGCTCCTTGCGTGAGTTAGAAACTCATATCATCATTGCCAACCGCCTTCGCTTCCTCGAAGATGCCAAACGCGAGAGCCTTATAAACCAAGCACATGAAGTAGGAAGGCTGATCAGCGGTCTAGCCAGGGCCCTAAAAGACCCCGCCTGAATCCATCTCCCCTCTGTCAACTGCCCTCTGTCAACCGTCAACTCTCTGCCCATGCCCACCCTTCGCACCGTCACGCTCGGCTGTCGTGTGAATCAGTACGAGACGGAATACGTCCGGCAGGGGCTGGAGCGCGTGGGGTTTGCCGATGCGGCCGAAGGCGAGCCGGCCGATCTCTGCATCGTGAACACCTGCACGGTGACGCACGAAGGGGACGCCAAGAGCCGGCAGACGATTCGGCAACTCGCCAAGCGGAACCCGGCCGCACGAATCGTGGTGATGGGCTGTTACGCGACTCGCGCTCCGGATGAAGTCGCGGCCTTGCCGGGCGTCGTCGAGGTGCTAACCGACAAGCGCGAGCTCCCCGACCTGCTACAACGGCACGGCGTCGTCGACATTCCGACCGGCATCGAGCGTTTTCCCGCGCGGCAGCGGGCGTACGTCAAAGTGCAAGACGGTTGCATGCTCAGCTGCACGTTCTGCATCATCCCTTCGGTGCGTCCCGGTCTGCAAAGCCGCCCCATCGAGCATCTCGTCGAAGAAGTGCAAAAGCTCGTCGCCCACGGCCATCGCGAGATCGTGCTCACCGGTATTCATCTCGGGCATTACGGCATCGAGCGGAACCGCAACTTGCCGAAGGCC
>CAMCTH010000251.1 GCA_945877965.1 Planctomicrobium piriforme
GACCGAGGTCCACATCAGACCGCACGCCACGAACTTCGCGCGGCGCGGCATCGAGCGCGGGTTGTCGACATACCGCAGATACGGCCCGAAAAAGCGGTTGCGAATCAGTTGCGCTTCCAACCGCGGATGGCTGCGCATGAAGAGATACGAAGCCGCAATCAGCCAGATCGCCGTCGGCAGGCCGGGTACGATCACGCCGACCGCCGCGATGCCGACGCACACGACCCCCAGCGCCGCCAGCGCGGCCCGCCGCCACGGTCGATCGACCGGCGCAGTTTCATACGAATCAACGACGTTCGAACTGAAAACGGCTTGCGACATCGGAACCTCGCGGTCGGCGGAAGCGGCACTCGCTAACCCTAGCTCATCGACCACCCCGGCCGGACGCGGTAGTTTTTCGCCCGGGCCGGCCGGCTCATCGTCGCGTCGAAAAAGTCCGGGAGAGGCCGACATGCTGAGGGTAAAAACCCGCTCGAAGACGGGAAAATCGCTGCCGCGGAACCGCTGCGAGCCCCGATCTTCCTTCGTCCGGCGGAATTCCGCAACCCAACCGTCGCCGGGTCGACCGCGCCGGTCATATTTAATGTGCAGGGGGGCCGAAACCGCACAGCCGGGCCCAATCCGATTACAATCGAGGCTTTCGGTTTTCCACCCGGCCGCCCGTCGACCGGGTCCCGCCTGTTACGGATGAGATTCCGCGCGATGACGAATCTGCGAACCTGCCTGACCGCTGCGACCCTGTGCGTCGCGCTACTGACGACTCTAAATGCCGCCGAAAAGCCCTTCGGTATCGAGCAGCGAACGCCTTGGACGACGTCGAACTTCCGCGGTCGTCCGGAGCCGCCGCCGCCGTTCAAGCCGGTCCGTTTGTATCCGCAGGTCACATTCGACAAGACGACGATCATCTCGTCGGCCCCCGGCACCGACCGGCTCTTCGTCGGCGAGCGGGCCGGCAAGATTTATTCTTTGCCAGGCGACCACAACGCCGCCGCGGCCGAGTTGTTTCTCGACACGGCCCAGCTCATCGCCGCGATCAACGCGTCGGGCAAGCCGCCGGTCGCGTTCGACTCGCTCTACGGACTGGCCTTCGATCCCGACTTCGCCAAGAACCGCTTTTGCTACGTTTGCTATGTCGTGAAACCTTCGAACCGCGGCGGCTCCGAGCCCGACGGCACGCGGGTTTGCCGCTTCACGGTGAGCACGACCGATCCGCCTGTCGCCGATCCTGCGAGCGAGAAACTTATCATCTCGTGGGTCCACGGCGGTCACAACGGCGGCTGTTTGAAGTTCGGCCTCGACGGTTGCCTCTACATCTCATCCGGCGACGGCGGCGTCGCCTTCCCGCCCGACGGACTGAAGTCGGGCCAAGACATGACGACGTTGCTCGCCAAGGTCCTACGGATCGACGTTCGTCGCGAAGAGAACGGCAAGCCGTACGCCATTCCCGCCGACAATCCGTTCGTCAACCTGGCCGGTGCGCGCGGCGAGACGTGGTCTTACGGCATGCGCAACCCGTGGAAGATGAGCTTCGATCGCAAAACCGGCGATCTGTGGGTCGGCGACGTCGGCTGGGAATTGTGGGAACTCGTCTACCGCGTTCGCAAAGGGGACAACTACGGCTGGAGCATCGTCGAAGGGAGCCAGCCGGTTCACCCCGACGGCAAGCCCGGCCCGACGCCGATCGTTCCGCCGCTGCTCGAAATTCCGCACACCGACGGCGCGTCGATCACCGGCGGCTTCGTCTATCGTGGGAAGAAATATCCCGAACTCACCGGACATTACATCTTCGGCGACTGGGAAACGCGCCGCATTTGGGGGCTGCCGACCGACGGCGACAAGATCGGCGCGCTATACGAATTGATCGACCCGACGATCCGGATCGTCGACTTCGCCGAAGATGCCGACGGCGAACTCTACCTGCTCGACTACGAAGACGGCGCCATCTACGGCCTCGAACGGAACGTCATCACGACGGCCGGCAAACCGTTCCCGCGCAAACTCAGCGAGACCGGTCTCTTTGAATCGGTCGCGAAGCACAATCCCGCGCCGGGCGTGTTGCCGTTCTCGGTGAACGTCGATCAATGGAGCGATCATGCGAAGGCCGAGCGTTGGCTCGGCATTCCGGGAAGCGAAACGATTCTCGTCCGATCGAAGCCGAAGCTCGTCCCCGGCTCGCAGTTCAGCCGCGCGGTCGATTACCCGCAAGACACGGTGCTGATCAAAACGTTGTCGCTCGAACTCGAAGCCGGCAAGCCGGAGAGTGCGCGCCGCGTCGAGACGCAAGCTCTGCATTACGATGGTCGCGAATGGCAGGCGTACACGTACGAATGGAACGACGAGCAGACCGACGCGACGCTCGTCGAGCGGGCCGGCAAGAACCGGACGTTCACGGTCGCCGACCCGCACGAACCCGGCGGCAAGCGGGTGCAATCGTGGCGATTCTCGTCGCGAGGCGAATGCCTGCGGTGCCACAATCCGTGGTCGGAGCACACGCTGGCGTTCAATCTCGGGCAGCTCAATCGCGAACACGATTACAGTGCTTCTGTTTCAGGCGGCGCTTCTGTTTCAGGCGGCGTCCGCGACAATCAGATCCGCACGCTCCGGCACATCGGCGTGCTGACCGACGTCGTCGAACCGGTCGATCCGCACGATCCGTATGCCAAGCCGGAACCGATTCGCACGCTTGAACAACTCCCGAAGTTCGCGCCGCCGTTCGACGAGTCGCTCGACGTAAACCTCCGGGCTCGCGGCTACTTGCACGTCAACTGCAGCCATTGTCACCGCTTCAACGGCGGCGGTTCGTCGTACATTTACCTGACGCATGAGTTGCCGCTTCTGGACATGAAGGCGGTCGGCGTGCGGCCTACGCAGGGAACGTTCGGCATCGAGAATGCCGAAATCCTCGCGGCCGGCGACCCCTATCGCTCGACGATGTTCTTCCGGCTCGCGAAGACCGGCCCCGGCCACATGCCGCATCTCGGCGCGAAGCTGATCGACGAGCGGGCCGTGCGGATGATGCACGACTGGATTCGCCAACTGCCGGTCCGCGCGGATGATGCGGCCAAGGTCGACAAGCTGATCGCACTCGACGAGCCGACCGTGCTGAAGCGCGAAGCGGAAACCGGTCCCCGCGCCACCTGGCTGATCGCAAAGAAGATGGCCTTAAAGGAAAAGCGCGAACAACCGAACGACGCCGAGTTGGCCGAAGGCAAACGCCTCCAAGCCGAACAGGCCGCGACGGCCGTACAATCACGCGAAGCGGAACGGAAGAAGCTGACGAAGGAACTGCTCTCAACGCCATCGAACGCCATGCTCTTGGCGGAAGCGACTCGCGCCGCACGATTGCCGCCGTCAATCCACAAGCAAGTTCTCGAAGCGGCGCTGGCCGACAAAACCGACCCGGCGATCCGCGACCTCTTCGAAGCGTTCATTCCGGCCGACCAGCGGACGCAACGACTCGGCGATGCGTTCAATCCGCACGACGTGCTGTCGCTCACCGGTGATCTGGAGCGGGGTCGCAAGCTGTTTCACGAGTCGACGGTCGTGCAATGTCGCACGTGCCACAAGATCGACGGCAAGGGGACCGAACTCGGCCCGGCCCTTGATGCGATCGGCAAGAAGTACGATCGCGCAAAGTTGCTGAACAGCATTCTGAAACCATCGGCTGAGATCGATCCGAAGTTCGCGATGTACCTTGTCGAGACCACGGCCGGCACGGTCCATACGGGCTTGCTGGTGCAGCGCGACGAGAAGGTCGTCATCCTGAAAGACGCCAAAAACCAGCAAACCAAATTTGCCGCAGCCGACGTCGAAGGGGTCTTCGCGCAGCCGAAATCGTTCATGCCGGAGATGCTGTTGCGGGACTTTACGGCCCAACAAGCGGCCGATTTGCTCGAGTATTTGACTTCGATGAGGAACGGTCCCGATCCGACGCCCAGCGCCGCCCCATAGCCTATAATTCTTCGTCTTGAAGACGCGGCCGCTACGCCGCGAGCCCCTCAATACGAAGCGATCGATTCCGATGGCGACGGCAACGATACCGACGGTCCAACGCCGCAGCGTGGGGAGCGCCGCGCCGCAGATCGTCGTCGCCGTTGCGTTTGCCCCGGCCGTCGTTGCGTACTTCGCGCGATTGTCGTCGCTCGAACATTATCAGTTCTTTCCCTTCGCCTTGGCCGGCGCGGCGTTGCTCGCCCGACGTGCGTGGAAGGAACCCCTCGTTGCCTCACCGACCTCGCGCGGACTTTGGATCGCCGCGACGTCGATCGCCCTCGGACTCCTGGCCGCCTCGGTCGTCTTGCAATCACCGTGGGCCGGCTATGCGGGCTCCCTCGTCATGCTGACGGCCTCGCTCTACGGCGTCGGCGGCCGCGCTAACGTGGCGCGATTCTTGCCGGCGATCGTCATGCTCCTCACCGTCTTGCGGCCGCCGTTGTCGCTCGACGCGACGTTGATCGCCGGTTTGCAAACCGTGACGGCGCAACTGGCCGGCGTCGCGCTCGACGTCTTCAACATCATCCACGTCCGGGCCGGCAATGTCATCGAGATTCCCGGTCGGAGACTGTTCGTCGAAGAAGCATGTAGCGGCGTCAACTCTCTCTTCTCGGCCTCGGCTTGCACGATCTTCTACTTGCTCTGGTCGCGCAGGCACGCGTTCGTCGCCGGCGTGCTGTTGCTCTGCGTGCCGCTGTGGGTCGTCGCGGCGAACGCCGGGCGGATTGCGATCGTTGCTTGGCTCCGTTCGCGTTGGGACGTCGCTGCCGATGAAGGGATGCTGCACGACGCACTCGGCCTCGTCGTCTTCGCCGTCGCCATGCTGCTGATCCTGTCGACGGAACGACTGCTGACGTTCTACGCCGCAGTCCTTCCCCCCTCCGCCGAGACCGAAACGCATATCGTTGTCAACTCGGCTTCGTTTCCGGTGAACGAATCGCCGGCGACACAATCGTTGCCCTGGCTCGTTCCCGCCGCGGCTGCGGGTTTGTTGCTCCTGTTGCAATTGCCGTCGCTGGCGCGTGAAGTCCGCGAGTTTTCGCCCGGCGACGTCGAACCGCTCGCCGACTTTGGCGACGATTTTTTGCCCGATCGAAGCGGCGATTGGAAACGGGCCAAGCACGAGTTGATCGAGCGCCGTCGAAGTTCTGCTTTCGGCCAGTATTCGCAGGTTTGGTTCTATGAGAATCGGCAAGATCGACTCACGGCGTCGCTCGATTATCCGTTCGTCGGTTGGCATGAACTGCCCGAGTGCTACACGGCACAAGGGTGGACGATCATGTCGCGCAACATCGTGGCAGCGACTCCGGCCGTGAGTGCCGGCGAAGTTGCACCGACGACGGTTTATGTCCGAATGCGACATGCGGCTTCGGGACGTTACGGCCGACTCTGGTTCACGATTCTCGCCGCCGACGGTACGCCGGTCGCTCCGCGCCGTCACGGCGAATGGGACGAACTCGGCGATCGGATCGCCGCGCGCTGGCGTTCGCTCACGACAACGTCGGCGGCCGCCGAATTTGACCGCACGGTGCAGACCTATCAAGTGCAGTTGTTTCTGGAAAGTTTTGAACCGCCAAGCTCGGGCGGCGACGACGTCGCTCCGCCGCTGCTGGAACCGTTCGTCCGCCAAGTTCGCGACCGTCTCGCGACCGTCGTTCCCTAACGGCTGCAACCTGAACCCAAGCTAGTCCGCCGTCGATACATGCTCCGTAACTTGCTCGCACTACCAATCGTCCTCTCTGCCGCGCTGCTACAACGGCTGCTCGGTGCGAAGAGCGAGCGCAGTTCGGACGTGTGGCAACATCGTTTGAAGTTCGCCGATTTTTTCGCCGGATCGTTCGCGCTGTTCGGTCTGGTCGGCTTAGGTGTCATCAGCTTGATCGGCTGGATCACCGTCGGAAATCTGGACTTTGCGTACGCCGCGCGGGCCGCCGCCGCCGTGAAGCGGGGCGATCATGCCGAGGCCCTCATCTGCTTCGAAAGACTCGCGGCCGCCCACCCGGAAGATCGCAAGTATCGCTACGCCTTGGCGCTGGCGCATGAGCAAACCGGCGACGTTCGGCAAGCCGTCGGCATGATGAGCGCCCTCGCCCCGCCCGACTCCGCGGAGTTCGCCCCGGCGCAGCTCTGGATTGCGCGACGAATCCTGACCGACGGGCGGACCATTACGCCCGAGGCTTTGCGCGACGCGGAGTCGCGGCTGATTCGGCTCCGTTCGTCACCCGAAGTCGGCGGCGAAGCGAGTGAACTGCTCGCGAAACTTTACATCCGCACGAGCCGCATCGATTTCGTTCTGAAAGAACCGACGCTCCGCAGCGCCGCCGAACGGGTGCCGGAGCTTCATCTACGACTATTGCAAGCGCAGGCGAGTTCGCTGCCCGCCGCGACGTTCCGCGTTCGGGTCGCCGAATTGGTCGACGTGTTCCGCAATCGACTCTCGAAAGCGCCTGACGATCGCGAGGCGCGGCGGTCGCTGGCGCAATCGCAGTTGATGCTCGGCGACGTCGCCGCCGCTGCGGTCACGCTGCGCGAAGGACTCACGCTTTCAGGCGACGATCCGGAGTTGCGATCTCTGCTGGCGACGACCGCCGTCACTGAAGCGCGCGCCGCAGCGCTTACGAAAGCGGCCCCCGGGCTCCAACGAAGCCTCGCCGAGGCCGCCGTCCGTGCGGTTCAAGAGTACGCCCCGCCTGGCGATGCGACGACGGTGCAACTCGCGCAGATGCAGCGTTTGGCCGGCGACGAAGCGGCCGCCGAGAAGACCTATCGCCTCGTCGCCGATCGCTTTCCACTGGTGCAGTTGGAACTCGGCGAAATGCTGCTGGCGGCGGGGCGCAAGGACGACGCTCAGCGCGAGTTCTTAAAGTTGTTACAAGCTTATGACGCCGCGACGCCGACCGAGCAAGCCGATGCCGCGCGCCGCGCCCTGGCCGGCATCGCAGCCTACCACTTAGCTCGATACGATCGCGCCGTCGCACTGTTGTCGTCGATCGTCGATCG
>CAMCTH010000252.1 GCA_945877965.1 Planctomicrobium piriforme
TCGGCGGACGTGAAATGGACGAAGCTCTGCGACCGCGCGGACCTAGTCACCGACTTTGCCGTCCGCGGCAACGACGTTTATCTGCTCACGGCGACCGATGCTCCGCGCTTCCAAATCGTCCGCACTTCGCTCGCCGAGCCAAACTTTGCGCAGGCGAAGACGATCGTCGCCCCGAGCGAGCAGGTCGTCGAGTCGCTCACCGTGGCGCAAGACGCGCTCTACGTCGGCATGCTGACCGGCGTGCAGAACAAAATCTATCGCGTGCCGTTTGCCGACGGCGCGGAGCCCGAGCCGATCACGCTTCCCGGCGACGAACCCTCGGCCGATTTCGGAGCGGCGCGAGCCGATCTGCCGGGGCTCTTCATTCGCACCCGCTCGTGGATTCGCGACGGGCAAATCTATCGCTACGATCCCGCGACGAAGCAACTCATCAACACCGAGCTCGTCCCGGCCGGCAAGTTCTCGGCCCCGGCAGGGCTCGTCGCGACGGAGATCATGGTACCGAGTCACGACGGCGTGCCGGTGCCGCTCTCGATCATTCATCGCCGAGATCTGAAACTCGACGGTACGAACCCGACGATCCTTTCCGGCTACGGGGCGTACGGCCATATCTCGTTGATGAACTACGACCCGACGAACCTGGCGTGGCTCGAACGGGGCGGCGCCCTGGCGACGGCCCATGTTCGCGGCGGCGGTGCCTTCGGCAAGCAGTGGCATCATGCAGGCCGCAAGTCGACGAAGCCGAACACCTGGAAGGACTTCATCGCCTGCGCCGAGTATTTGGTGAAGCAGCGCTACACGTCGCCGACGAAGTTGGCCGGCAAAGGGGGGAGCGCCGGAGGCATACTCATCGGCCGCTCGATCACCGAGCGTCCCGATCTCTTCGCGGCCGCCAACATCGCCGTCGGTTGCACCGACATGCTCCGCTTCGAGACGACGATGAACGGCCCGCCGAACATCCCGGAGTTCGGCACCGTGACGAAGCCCGACGAATTCCAAGGTTTGTTGGCGATGAGCACGATCCACCAAATTCGCGACGGCGAAAAGTACCCGGCGGTCATCCTGACGCACGGCATCAACGATCCGCGCGTCGAGCCATGGGAATCGGCCAAAGCGACGGCCCGGTTTCAAGCCGCCACCGGCAGCGGTCGGCCGGTGTTGTTTCGCGTCGACTATCACTCGGGGCACGGCATCGGCTCGACCCGCCGACAACGTCACGAAGAAAAGGCCGACGTCTGGTCGTTCTTCCTCTGGCAATTCGGCGACCCGGCGTTTCAACCGCGCTGACGTTTCGCTGCTCGCTGCAAGAAGAATGATTCGCTCTGCGATCGAAGGAAGTTTGCCATGACGCTGTTGAAGTCGCTTTGCTTCGTCCTCCTCATGGCACTCTGTGCAATCGGCGGTGGACCGCTCGTCGCGGCGGCCGAGTCATCGACCTCGCCGTATCCCGGTTGGCGACACACCGGGACGATCTGGATTCTGACGACGCCCGAAGGGGCCGATCTGCCGGCCGCGACGGTCGTGCAGCAGTTTCCGTTGCTCGTGCGACTTCATGGTTCCTGGTTCGATTTCACCGCAGCGCAGCCGACGGGCGAAGACCTCCGCTTCGCGACGAGCGACGGCGCGCCGCTGCCGTATCAGATCGAATCTTGGGATGCCGCGCGGGGCGAAGCGGCCGTGTGGGTGCGCGTCCCCGAGATTCGCGGCCAGGATCGGCAAGCGTTGCGGATCTACTGGGGCAAGCCCGACGCGAAGAGCGAATCGTCGGGCTCGGCGGTCTTCAGCGCGTCGAACGGTTATCTGAGCGTTTGGCACATGAACGGCCCGCCGACCGACGACGTCGGCACGTTGACGTCGCAAGATGTCGGGACGACTTCGACCGTGGGCATGATCGGCGCGGCTCGTCACTTCGCCGGCAAGCAAGGCGTGTTCGGCGGCGAGAAGATCCCGAACTATCCCACCGACGCCGGTTCGCATAGTACCGAGGCGTGGTTCCGCGCCGAGCGGCCGAATGCCACGATCTTGGCGTGGGGCAATGAAGCGGGGGGCCGCGGCAGCAAGGTGCGAATGCTCTTTCGCAGCCCGCCGCACATCCGCATCGATAGCAACTTTGCGGACGTTCGGACTTCGGACCGACTGCCGCTCGGGGAATGGATCCACGTAGCGCACACGTATTCCGACGGCGACGCGCGGATTTATAACAACGGTCGTCTCGCCGGTACGGATAAGCCGAAGCTCAACATCAAAAGTCCCGCGCGACTCTGGCTCGGCGGTTGGTTTCACAACTACGACTTCGTCGGCGATCTCGACGAAGTGCGCATCTCGAACGTCACGCGCTCGGCCGATTGGGTCCGCCTGGAGTACGAAAATCAGCAACCGCTGCAACGACTCGTCGGGCCGATCGTGCAACCGGGCGACGATCTTTCCGTTTCGACCGCGCAACTTGCGATTCCTGAAGGGACGAGCACGACGCTGACGGCGCAGGCCGGCGGAGCGCAGAAGTTGTATTGGGTCTTGAAGCGCGACGAGCAGGAAACGATCGTCGCCGTGGACCGACGGACTTACACGTTCGACGCCGGTCGTGTGTCGGGCGATGCGTCGGCGACGTTGCAGTTGCGAGCCGTCTATCCCAACGAAGTGAAGACGCGCGACGTCGCCGTCGTGATCCAAGAGAAAATCGCCGACCCGCAGTTCGTTTTGAAGTCGCCGACGGTGTGGGACGGACGCGCGCCGATCGAGGTCATTGCTAATTTGCAGAACGTGCCGGCCGCAACGTCGCCCGGTGCCGGCGAGTTGCGTTATCGTTGGAGCGTGGCGGGCCCGGCGGTCGTCAAGGAAACCGCGCCGGGCAAACTGTTGCTCCGGCGCGCGATGGGGAGCGGGCCGCTGACGGTGACGCTCCGACTCGACAACGGCGGTGCGATCGTCGAGCTATCGGCCGTGATCGTCGTGAACGAGCCGCAGCACGATGCTTGGGTGCCGCGGACGCCGGGGGCCGACGAACGGCCCGTCGATGGGCAGTTCTATGCCCGGAACGATCGCGGGGTCGGCACGCTCGTTTACAACGGCACGCACACGGAGCCGGGCGACTCGGTCTTTCTGCGCGTGTATGCCGGCGAACGGCGGATCGCGAATGAGACGCAGACGTTGGGGCCGCAGAAAACCTATGCCTTCTCGGTGCCGCTCCCTGCCGGCCTCGTAAAATATCGCGTCGAGTTCGGCAGCGGCGAGCGCGTGCTGCATCAGGTCGGCAACTTGGTTTGCGGCGATGCGTTTCTGATCATCGGGCAATCGAACGCCGTTGCGACCGACTTCGGTAAAGATGCGGAGTCGCCGCCGCTTAACGATTGGGTCCGCACGTTCGGTTCGACCGACGGCGGGCCGCAAGGTTCGCGATTGAAACTTTGGGCTCCGGCGCAGGCTCGCCCGCCGGGCGGAGTGTCGGCGATCGGCTATTGGGGGATGGAACTCGGTCGGCGGCTGGTCGAAAGCCAAGGGGTGCCGATCTGTTTGATCAACGGTGCGGTCGGCGGCACGCGCGTCGATCAGCATCAACGCAACTTCGCCGATCCGACGGACGTCGCCACGATCTACGGTCGCTTGCTGTGGCGCGTCCGCGAGGCCGGCCTGACGCACGGCGTGCGCGGCATTCTGTGGCATCAAGGGGAGAACGATCAGGGGGCCGACGGTCCCACGGGCGGTTTCGGCTGGGAGACGTATCGCGACTATTTCCACGAACTCGCCGCCGCGTGGCAACATGATTATCCCAACCTGCAGCACATACACTTGTTTCAAATCTGGCCCAAGTCGTGCGCGATGGGAATCGACGGTTCCGACAACCGGCTGCGCGAAGTGCAACGAACGTTGCCGCGCGGTTTCTCGAAGATGAGTATCATGTCGACGCTCGGGATTCGTCCTCCGGGAGGATGTCATTTCCCGGCAGCCGGCTATGCGGAGTTCGCGCGGTTGCTCGCGCCGCTCGTGGAGCGCGATCATTACGGCAAGACGTTCGCCGAGTCGATCACGCCGCCGAACTTAGTGCGGGCTTCGTTCGCGAGCGCGGCGAAAGTGGCCGTCGTCTTGGAGTTCGATCAGCCGGTGGTTTGGAGCGATTTGCTCGCGAGCCAGTTCTATCTCGACGGAGCGAGCGGCTCCGTCGCCGGCGGAAGTGTGTCGGGCAACACACTCACGCTCCGCCTGACCGGTCCGACGACGGCGACGAAGATCACCTACCTCGACAGCAAGTCGTGGAGCCAAGACCAGCTGCTGCTGGGGACGAACGGGATTGCCGCCCTGACGTTTTGCGAAGTCCCCATCGAGCCGCGATAGACCGTCGGCCCGATCGCATTGCGGGGCGGAATCGCTGAGCGTCGTCATTCGTAAGGCATAATGGCGTAACGGTTTGCGGAATGTGTGGCCGCTCAAAAAATGTCGTCGGCCGGGTCGATATCGGGAAATAACGGCCCCGGCTTGCGCGTCGTATTCTCGTAGCCTGCCGATCTGATCCCCACCGACCCGGCCCTCCCCCCTGCTATGGCGCGAACCGCTTCTGTCCTGCGTCTGCTTGTTGCCGTCGGCATCGTCGGTGCGTCGTCGTGGGTTGCATCGTCGGCAACGGCGGCCGAAGTCGATCGAGCCGGGGCTGAGTTTTTCGAAAAGAAGATTCGCCCGGTGTTGGTCGAGCAGTGCTTCGAATGTCATTCGAAGGGGGCGAAGAAAGTCGGCGGCGGTTTGCTACTCGACACCAAGGCGGGGCTCGCCGCCGGCGGTGAGTCGGGCTCGGCCTTCGTCGCCGGCAATCCGAAAGGGAGTTTGTTGGTCCAGGCGTTGAAGTACGACGGCCTGCAGATGCCGCCGAAAAAACCGTTGCCCGACTCGGTCGTCGCCGATTTCGCGAAGTGGATTGTGATGGGGGCTCCCGACCCGCGCGAACCGGCGGCCGGCGAAACCACGGCGGGCCTCAGTCTGGAAGACGGCCGACAGTTTTGGTCGTTTCGACCCATCGCGAGTCCGAGTCCGCCGACGGTGAAGGACGCGCGTTGGCCGCGCTCCGACATCGATCGCTTCATCGCCGCCAAGTTGGAAGCGGCCGAGTTGCAGCCCGCGCCCGACGCCGATCCGGCGACGTTGCTGCGGCGGACGTACATTGATCTCATCGGTCTGCCGCCGTCGGCGGAAGAGGTCGACGCGTTCGCGGCGGCCTGTGCGAAGAATCCGGCTGCGCGGCAACAGGCCTTTGCGGCCGTCGTCGATCGCCTGCTCGCCTCGCCGCAGTTCGGCGAACGTTGGGCGCGGCACTGGCTCGACATCGCTCGTTACGGCGAGTCAAACGGTAACGTTCGCAACGCGACGTTCCCGCATGCTTGGCGTTTTCGCGACTACGTCATTCAATCGCTCAACGAAGACAAGCCGTACGATCGTTTCGTCACGGAACAAATCGCCGGCGATCTGCTCTCGCACGGCTCGGAAGAAGCACGGGCCGAGCACTTGACGGCGACCGGCTTCTTAGCGATCGGGTCGAAGCCGAACGCGAATGGGAATCCGAACTTTGCGATGGACGTCATCGGCGATCAGATCGAGGTCGTGACGACGTCGATCATGGGGCTGACGGTGGCCTGCGCTCGGTGCCACGATCACAAGTACGACCCGGTGCCGACGCGCGACTATTACGCCTTGGCCGGAATTTTTGAGAGCACGGAAACGCTCTACGGCGCGCAAGGGAACACGATGGGAGGCGCTCCGCCGACGGAGTTGCTGGTCCTCGACTCGAACGTGCGGCCGGTCGTAACTCCCGACAAAGAACCGGCCGCGGAAGCGACGACGGGAAAGAAGAAAAAGGCGCAAGGAAAGGTAGCACGCCGTACCAGCGGCTTGCCGAAGTACCCTGATGGCACTCCGCTGGCGATGGGCGTTCGCGATCGAGCCGTGGCGGTCGATTCGCGGATTAACATCAAAGGCGAAACGAAGCAACTCGGCGCGGCGGTGTCGCGCGGCTTCATTGAGGTTTGTTCGTTAACCGAGGCGCCGAAGATCGACCCCAAAGAGAGCGGTCGCCTGCAACTGGCCCAATGGCTGACCGATCCGGCTCATCCGCTGACCGCCCGCGTGATGGCTAATCGGGTTTGGCATCATCTCTTCGGGCAAGGGATCGTTTCGACGCCCGACAACTTCGGCCTGCACGGCGAACGACCGACGCATCCCGAGTTGCTCGACTACTTGGCGACGCAGTTCCGCACCGACGGCTGGTCGGTCAAGCAGTTGATTCGCAGCATCGTGCTGAGCCGCACCTATCAAATGAGCGGTCGCTACGACGAACGAGCGTTTCAGATCGATCCCGACGACAAACTCGTCTGGCGTCATCAGCGTCGACGACTCGACGCCGAGTCGTTCCGCGACGCCGTCTTGCAGACGAGCGGCCTGCTCGATCCGTCGCCCGGCGAGCGCTCGCTGGTGGCGAGCATCGGCGAGGCGCTGATCCAAGACAAGCTAACGCCCGACAAGATTCAGAAGCCGAGCTATCGCCGGAGCGTTTATCTCTGCATCCTCCGCAGCGGCGAGCCCGAGGAATTGACCGTCTTCGATCTGGCCGATCCGAGCCTGATCGTCGGCTCGCGCAACGTCACGACGGTCCCGGCGCAGTCGTTGTTCTTGATGAACAGTCCGTTCGTGGTGCAAGCCGCGCAACGTTTTGCCGAGCGCGTGGCGAAGGAGTCGTCCGGCGACGTCGATGCCCGAGTGAGCCAGGCGTATCGCTTGGCGCTGGGCCGCGAACCGACGTCGGCCGAGTTGCAACGGGCCCGCGAGTTCATCGAACGCGAGACGGCGACGGCATCATCGGCGACAGTTTCGTCGGCAGATGCAACGGCGAAAGCGGGACCGACGACCGACGTTTGGTCCGTCTTCTGTCAGGCATTGCTGAGTTCCAGCGAATTCCGTTACGTAGATTAAGTCATTCGTTCTTTCGATAT
>CAMCTH010000253.1 GCA_945877965.1 Planctomicrobium piriforme
ACGACGGGGACTGGTATAATTTCCCGAAGAGGTTCGACTATGGCACATCCGCTCGAACTACGCATCGCGGCGCTCCGTCGTCGAGTTCGGGTGTTGCTATTGTTGCACGGGGCCGGGTGCGCCGCGGCGCTGACGATCGCCGCTTGGGCCGTGTTGGCGCTGGGCGATTATTTCTGGCGCTACGAAGAGACCGGCGTCCGCGTCCTCTCGTCGCTGGCAGCCGTGGCGGCCGTCGGTTGGGCGGCTTACCGCTATCTGCTGCCGCTGGTGCAAGCCAAACTCGGCGACGTATTTCTCGCGCGGCAGATCGAACGCAAATTCCCGGAACTCCGCGAACGTCTCTCCGGTGCGGTCGCGTTCCTGCGAAGCGCCGACGACGATCCCGAAGCCGGTTCTCCAGCGCTCCGGCGGGCCGTCATTCACGAGACGACGCAGGACGTGCTGCCGCTGCCGCTCAAGCAAGTCATCCAACTCAGGCCGATCTTCCTGCCACTCGCCTTCGCGGCGGTCGTCGTCGCAGCCGTCGCGGGCTTATACGTCGCCGATCGTGCTTCGGCTTCGATCGCCTTGCAGCGCCTCGCGATGCCGTGGGGCGGCGCGGCTTGGCCGCAAACGTATCACCTCAAATTTCTCAACCCGCCGACGCGGCTCGCTTCGGGAAGCCGCTTTCGCGCCGAACTCGTCGAGGCCGATGGGGCCGAGATTCCCGGCGATGTGATGTTGCAAATCCGTCGCGGCCCGAACGCCGAGCCCGAAGAACTCCGGATGTCGCCGCAAGGGGGCGTCTATTCGGTCGATCAGGGGGAAGTGACCGCCGACTTTGCGTTCCGCGCCGTCGGCGGCGACGATCGCCTGATGTCGTGGCACGAAGTCCAAGTCGTCGACCCGCCGGTCGTGCGCGAGATCCGCTGGTCGTATCGCTATCCCGATTACGCTCACTGGACGCCGCTCGTCGGCGAGTTGCGGCCGATCGAAGCGTTGTCGAGTGCCGCTGCCGTACCGGCTGGCACGACGGTGGAGTTTGCAGCCCGCACGAACAAGCCGCTGCGCGAAGCGCGGCTCGTCATCGGCAACGGCGCGACGACGATCAACGCAACGCTCGATGCCGATCGCTTGGGCTTCTCGCTCAGCGCCGCAGGCGGCAATGCGTGGCTCGCCGTGCGGACCGAATCGTACCGCTTCGAATTGATCGGCGACGACGGATTCGCCGGCGTCGACGACTTGCGTTACGAACTGAAAGTCGAAGCCGACCCGCCGCCGTGGGTCAAACTCGAAAAGCCTCGCGGCCCGCCGGAAGATCCGCGCGGCGATCTGTTCGTCACGCCGACGGCTGTGATCGACGCTCTCGTCTCGACCGGCGACGCCTTCACGGTTCGGCCCGACATAGGGCTCAAGTCGACGGCGATTCGCTACTCGCGATCCGATCGTTCGTCGGACGCCGATCTGACGATTCCGCTGCACGCGGGCCCGCAGGAGTTGCTGCCCCAGGACTATCCCGCACCGACGCAATTCCGCGACGAAGAGGTCCGCAAACTCACGTACGCCTGGGAACTGAAACCGCTCGGCCTGCTGCCGGGGACGTTCGTCAATCTCTACGCCGTTTCGACCGACTACGCCGGCCAAGAACGGCAGTCGGAATCGCGGCGGCTCCGGATCATCGCGCCGGAAGAATTTTTGGAGCGATTCAATCAGCGGCAGCGCGTCTTGCATACCGAGTTGGAAAAGCTCAAGGCTCGCCAGACCGAAGCGGCCGCGCAGACCGCGACCGGCGCGGAACGCTTAGCCGATAAACCGGCGACGCCGGAACCGCCGACCGATCCGCTGACCCGTGCGCTGGAGTTGCAACGGCAGGTCGCGACCGGCCTAGGGTTGGATAAATCGACGCGTCGCGCACCGAACGAAGAGGAGCCCGCCGACGCTCGTGAAGGGGTGCGAGGCAAGGTCGGGCGGATGCTGGAAGACCTGAAGCAGAACAAGATCGACAATCGCGAAGTCGCCTCGCGGTTGGAATCGATCGGGCAAGAACTCGATCGCCTCGCCGCCTCGGGTGCGGCGGAGCAAGCGACCGATCGGCTCGCCGAATCGCTCCGCGAAGACCCCGCCGACGATGCCCGGCGCAAAGCGGCGGCCGCCGCGGTCGATGAAGCCAAGACGAAGCAGCGCGAAGTGCAATCGTCGCTCGAAGCGATGCTCGGCAATCTTGCGCAATGGGAAGACTACGGCAAGTTCCACGAAGAATTGTCGCGGATCGCGCAAGATCAAGAACGCCTGGCGACGGAAACGCGCGAGCACTTGCAACAGCAGATTGCCAAAGGAAACGACCCGACGAAGAACGCCGAGAAGCGTGCCGAGCTTTCCGACAAGCAAGCGGCGCTCGCACGACGGTTCGAATCGCTCCGGCAACAGATGGATCGGGCTCAAAGCGGCGAAAACGGCGCGACGGTCAGCCGCGCCGTCGAGGCCGCAGCTCGCGAGAATCCGGCCGGCTCAATGCGTGAAGCCGGCGAAGCGCTGCGCAACGATCGCGTCGGCCAAGCGCCGGCCAGCCAGCAAGCGGCGCTCGACAAGCTCAAGCAGGTGATGCAGGCCCTCTCCGCTCGCAACGCCGACGAGTTGGCGGGCTTGGTCAAGAAACTCCGCGAAGGGGAAAAAGAACTCGCCTCGCTCCGTGAAGAACAGGCGGGGCTCAAGAAGAAGCTCCGCGACGCGGAGAAGATCGCCGACGAAATGGAACGCCGCCGCGAGTTGGAGCGTCTCAGTCGTCAGCAACGCGAATTGCAAAAGAAGACCGAGAAGCTGGCCGAACAACTGAAGCGATTGAAGGCCGAACGTTCGGCAGCCCGCACGGCAAAGAGCGGCGCACGCATGGGGGCCTCGGGGCAGGGGGCCGAGCAAGGGGACGCGGCCGGGGCAGGGGATCAAGCCGAGGCCGCGGAAAAGGATCTGGAGAACGCGCAGCGCGAACTCGCCGAGGAGCGGAAGCAGGCCGAGGCCGATTTGGCGAACGAACTCGCCGCGAAATTGGAGGACGATCTCAAGGCGGCCGTCGCTCGCCAAGAGCGGATCATCGCCGAAACGACCCGCTACGACGAAGCGGCGAAAGCGAAGCCGCTGTCGCGCAGCGAGTTGATCGGCCTACTCGACCTGGCTCGCGAGCAAGAGACGCTGGAAGCCGAAGCCCGCGCCGCCGCCGAACGTTTCGAATCGGCCCCGGCGTTCAAAGGGGCGGTCGAAAGCGCCGCCGACGAGATGCAACGCGCCGCCAAAAATCTCCGCGAACGAAACACGGGCGAAGCGACGCAACGCTCCGAACAAAAGGCCCTCCGTCGCTACGGACAGTTGCTCACGGCGATCAAGCCGCGGAAGAAAGAAGCCGGCGGCGGGCAACAACAAGGGGGCGGCGAGGGTGGGGCCGGCGGCGGAGCAGGAGGGGGCGGCAATCAAGACACGCACGCGCTGACGGAGTTGGTCCTCATCAAGCTCATGCAAGAAGAGGTCTCCGAGCGAACCAAGGAACTCGACGCCGTCCGCAAGCGCGGCCCACTCACTCCGGTCGAACAAGAAGAGATCGGCCGCCTGAGCGTCGAGCAAGGCAAGCTCGCCGATCTGCTGCTGGACATCATGGGACAAACGACGCCGGAAAAGCCCGACGACGAATTGCTCCCCGATTTGAAACTCGACGATCCGAAGCCGGATGCGGGCTCGAAACTGAAATTGAAGTTGGACTAGCTATGAAATACAGCAGACCGCTTACTTACGTGCGCGGCTCGGTTCGGAGCTTTATGTTCGCTGCGCTATTGCTGACGGCGGCGACTGCGTTGTTGCAGACGTCGTCGCTCGCGGCGGCCGATCCCGTCAAAAAGCCAGCGGCTTCGCTTGACGACGAACTGTTCCAAGGGCTCGACGACGCGACGACCGCACCGGGCCTGAAACCGAAACCGGCGGCCGCGGCCGAGAAGCCGGCCTCTTCAGCCCCGGCGCCGACGACGCCGCAGCCGCAACCCAAGCCCGCAACCTCGCCGGCGAAGACGACCGCGCCCACGGCGACGAAGTCGAACCCGCTCGACGATGAATTGCTCAAAAGCCTCGGCGGCGACGATCCGGCCCCCGCCAAAAAGCCGGAGTCGACGCAACCAGCAGGACAGCCTGCCGGCGGCGACGCTCCGGAAGCGCAGCCTTCCAACGATCCGTTCGAACGGCTGACGCAGCAGATTCGCGATGCCGAGAGCAGGCTCCGCCGCGTCGACTCGGGCGACAAGACGCAGGAACTCCAGCGCCAGATCGTCGACGATCTCGACAAGCTCATCGCGCAGATCGAAAAAGAACAGCAGCAACAACAGAACCAATCGAAGTCGTCGCAACAGCAAAGCAAAAAGCCGGGACAACCCCAGCCGCAGCAGCAACCGTCGCAGCCGCAACAGCAACCCGGCTCGGGCGAAAAAGATTCCGAGAACGCGAACGACAGCCAGGAAGGAACGCGCAGCTCGACGGCCCGCAAACCCGATCCAGGCCGCATGCGTTCGCTACTCGAAAAAGCCTGGGGCTCGCTCCCCGAGCGTGAACGACAGGACGTAATGCAATCGTCGGTCGACGATTTTCCGACGAAGTATCAGTTCGTGATCGAAGAGTATTTCAAGACGCTATTGCGCCGCGAAGAGTAATGCCTCACCCACCTCTCCGCCGTGAAGGCTCCTGATGATGAACCCGCTCACTCGTCGCCGCCTGCTGCAATCGCTTCCCGCGGCCCTGCTCGCCGGCTCGTCGGTACGGAACCCTGCGTTTGCCGTCGAAGACGACAATCCCGAGCGGACCGGCGTCGAGTTCGTCAACACGGCCGCGCAGCAAGGAATCGACAAGGGCCTCGCCTTTCTCGCCACGCGACAACAAGAAGACGGCGCCTTCGGTCCGGGCGGTTACAACCGCGACGTCGCCGTTTCCGCTCTCGCCGGGATGGCGTTCATCGCGAGCGGCAGCACGCCGGGGCGCGGACCGTACGGCTCCGAAGTCGATCTTTGCATCAAGTACATCATCGATAACGCGCAGGACAGCGGTTACATCAACGCCCCCGGTTCCGGCAGTCACGGCCCCATGTACGGTCACGGCTTTGCGACGCTGTTTCTGGCCGAGTGCTACGGCATGACCGAACGGGCCGACGTTCGCGAAAAACTCTCGCGGGCAGTTCATCTCATCGTCAACACGCAGAACGCCGAAGGGGGCTGGCGCTATCAACCGGTCCGCCGCGAAGCCGATCTCTCGGTGACGATCTGCCAAGTGATGGCCCTGCGCGCCGCTCGCAATGCAGGCCTGCATGTGCCGGTCGAGACGATCGACCGCACGATCGAGTACGTCAAGCGAAGCCAAAACGCCGACGGCGGCTTCATGTACATGATCTCCGGCGGCCAAAGCGCTTTCCCGCGCTCGGCGGCCGGCGTCGTCGCCATGTATACGGCCGGCATCTACGAAGGGCCCGAGGTCGAAAAGGGCTTGGCCTATGTGATGGACTATCTGCCGCAAGGGGGCGGGTTCAATCGCGAGAGCCATTACTTCTACGGCCATTACTACGCCATGCAGGCGATGTGGATCAAAGGGGGCGAGTACTGGCGCAAGTGGTACCCGGCCGTGCGCGATGAACTCCTCGCGCGCCAACGGAGCGACGGCTCATGGGTCGACTCGATCTGCCAAGAGTACGGCACAGCGATGGCCTGCATCATCCTGCAAATCCCCAATAACTTCTTGCCGATCTTTCAACGATGATGAACAACGCGAATCGCGTAATGCGGAACTCGCAGCGCGACGAACTTCCGGCTCCCTCTCCCCTTGCGGGAGAGGGCCGGGGTGAGGGGTATGCGGCGCGAGACGATATGGCGATTGAAATCTCATATGCGAAAACACCCCTCACCCTAACCCTCTCCCGCAAGGGGAGAGGGGACCAAACCGGCGTGACGCGAGCATGGTTCGTCGTCACGAACCTTCTTGCTCTGCTTGCGACGCCGCTCGCTGCAAGCGCCCAACCGCCGTTGCTCACCGTTGATCGTCCGATCGTCACGGCGCGACCGACGGCGTTTGCGGCCGACGGTCCCATCACGTTCGCCGTGCAACCGGCCGACGGCGGCAAACCGTCGTCGACGACGGTCGCCATCGACGACTTGGTCTCGTGGGGCGCACCGGCTGAGTTCGGGCGCGGGATCTATGCCCTCTTGGCCGACGGCAGTGTGCTGTATTCGGAAACGGTCGCCGTCGCCGACGATTCGCTCGATTTCCTGTCGCCGCAGTTCGATTCGCGGACCGTGCCGCTGGCGCAGGCGCGCGGCGTCGTGCTCCGTCCGCCGGCTTTGTCCGCGGCCCGCGATCGCTTGTTTCGGCTTCCTGAGTCCGGCGGCGGCGATCGTGATCGCTTGCTGCTCGTCGGCGGCGACGACTTGCTGGGAACCTTGACCAAGCTCGATTCTCGTCATGCCGTGCTCGAAACCGACGTCGGTCCGGCGCAGGTCGAACTCGGCCGCGTGACGGCCGTCGTGTTCAATCCGGCCCTCGCCGCCAAGTACAATGCCGCCGCGCCGCGGACGCTCGTCGGCCTGCGCGACGGCTCGCTGTTGGCCTGTTCAGCGATCACCGGCACCGACCGGCTGCAACTCACGCCGCTGTTCAACCCTGCGATTGATCCGAAGTTCAACAAGCCGTGGCAATGCGATGCCGAGGACGTCGTCTTCCTGCAACGCTTCGGCGGACGGGCCGCGTATCTTTCCGATCGTGAACCGAGCGGCTACAAGCATGTGCCGTACTTCGATCTCTCGCGACCTTATCGGGCCGATCTGAACGTCAACGGCCGCGCCCTCCGGGCCGATGGGCGACGCTATCTCAAGGGGATCGGCATGACGAGCACCTCGCGACTCACCTATCCGCTCGATCCGGCCTTCAAAACGTTCGCGGCCGAGATCGCAATCGACGACGAAACCGACGGCCGCG
>CAMCTH010000254.1 GCA_945877965.1 Planctomicrobium piriforme
CGCTAGCTTCGACTTTATGTTTCGGTATTCCTCGTCTGATAGCTGACCCCGCGTATGCAGTTCGCGGAAATTATCGAGCAAATTGCTCGGACCCTGGTCCGATTGTCGGAACCCGTGGCGAAACTTTCCTATCAGGTAGAACCCCACCACGGCAGCCACGGCCAGCCACGCAATGTTGATGACCAACCGCGACGAGGGTTGGTTCAGGACGTCGCTGAGAATGTCTCCCGCCTGCATGATTCTCGGGCCTCTGGGCACATGTGCCGATCGTAACGGTAATTATGGCAATCGGCCGGGGCCGAGTCCAGAAATGGGCGCGAAACCGCGTGATTAACGGGTATCCACACCCGCAGGCGCGACAAATCGGGACCGCGCTGCCCGGCTCGCACAGGGCGCTTCGCCTCTGTTTTATCGGCCCGGAGGTGGCTTTGCGCAAGCCCGTCCGTTGCAACCGTTAGGACTGGTTTGATGGGGCGATATTTCTTGATCGGCAGCGCCTGATCTCATTTGTCTTCTCGTCACTTTAACCTAAATCCATGTAGTCGCCGGCAGAACGGGACGATCGTCAGGCCGCAAAACGAGCCTCCTTCGTCCGCACCGCGCGCCGCACTCATTCAATCCACCACCGCTCATTCGTCGTTATCCCGGAAGCAAGGCCCGAACCATGTCGGACAGCTATCAATTCGGTCTGCACGTTCTGTTCATCGTCGCCATCGTGCAATTCGTTCTCGGCGCGGCAGCCGTTTGGTTGTTCGGCGGACCGCCGAAACTCGAGGCCGCCCCGATCGCGGATCCGATCGAAATGGAAGCGATCCGCGAGAAGCAACGGAACGACCAGAAGTCGGTCGAAGACGCGATGAAGCAGATCTACCGGCTCACCGGTCGGATCGGCCACGACGTCGGCGAGCACAGCGCTCGGGTCAAACAAATCAACGAAGAGATCGTCGACGCCTCGGCTCGCGGCGATGCCGAAGGCCAAGCCTCGCTCGTCGCGGCGATCGCCAAGATCACGGAAGCCAACGAGAAACTGCAGAGCGATCTCCGTTCGGCCGAAGCCAAGATGGCCGAGCAAGCGACCGCGCTGGAAAGCCAAATGGCGATGGCCCGGACCGACGCGCTCACCGGCGTCCTCAACCGCCGCGCCTTCGACGATGAAATCCTCCGCCGCGTCTCCGAATACCAACGCTATCGCACGCCGGTCTCGTTGCTGCTGTTCGACATCGACCACTTCAAGAAGTTCAACGACACCTACGGCCACCAAACCGGCGACGACGTCCTTTGCCACGTCGCCTGCACGCTGCAAATGGTCTTCCCCGACGTCGACTTGGTCTGTCGCTACGGCGGCGAAGAGTTTGCGATCATTCTGCCCGCCACGGAACTGAGCGGCGCCGCTCTCGGAGCCGAACGGGTTCGGGCCGCCGTCGAACGAATGGTCGTCGACAGCTCGGGCCAACTGCTCAAGGTCACTGCCAGCTGCGGCGTTTCGTCGGCCATGCCCGATGAAGACGTCGCCGGCCTCATCGCCCGCGCCGACCAAGGTCTGTATGGCTCAAAGAAGGCCGGCCGCAATTGCATCCATCTCCACGACGGCACGAAGCTGTCGCGACACGGAGCGGCTCCGACGACGATCGCCGTCGAAAGTAAGCCGGTTGCCGAGAAGCCTGCCGAAAAGACTCCGGTCGATGCGGTCGCCGCCGACCCGCTGCAAAACCTGCCGAACCGCGAAGCGTTTGCCGATGAAGTCCGGCGTCGCATGGAGCAACACCAACGCTATCAAGCTCCGGTGACGATCGTCTACGGCGGCGTCGACAACTTCGCTTCGCTCGTCTCGCACCTCGGCCGCGATGCCGGCAACGTCATCCTCCACGCCGTCGCGCAGTTCATTAAGGCGTCGCTCCGCGAGACCGAAATGCTGGCCCGCGTCGCCGACGATCGCTTTGCGATGGTGCTCGGCGGCGTCGATGCGGCCGAAGCGATGATCAAGGTCGAACGCATTTTGCATGCGATCGAAAAATGCCGCCTGCCGATCGACGGTCTGGCCGACGTTCGCTTCACGGCGAGCTTTGGCTTGGCCGAAGTCGAGTCGGGCAACGACACGGACTCGCTGATGCAACGCGGACTCACCGCCTACGGTGCCGCCGCCGCCGTCGGTAACACAGCCCTGGTCGACACCAACGCCAAGAGCCGTAACGCCGTCGCAGTCTAAAGCTCGCAGCCTAAAGGTCGCGGCCTAAAGCTTCGGCAGCACAATCGCTTGCTTGATGACTTTCGTCTGCGGCGACTTGGCGGCCGTCTGCTTCGCACCGTCGACGAGTCGCTTGGCTTGCTGCAATTGCTGGGCGTGGAACCACGGACGACTCGCGTTTAGCGCGATTCGCTGTGTCAATCCGGCTAGTTCGTCCCAACTCATTTCGTTGGCGATGTGCCAAGCCGCGGCTTGCGCGACCTCTTGAGTAACTTCCCCTCGAGCGTTCGCGCGCAGAACTTCCGCCAACCGCGGATCGTCGTTCACCTCGCTGAGCTTGACGAGCTCATACTTCACCGCCGACCGCGGATTCGGCTTCCCTTGTTCCAAGCAGAGGCAACGAACTTCGATGGTCCGGACCTGCTCCGGGGCGATGTTGAAGACATTGTTCATGTTGTTGGGGTTGAAGAAGTTTTGGAACGGATTGTTATTGTTGCTGCTCCGATTCGACGACGAACTCGACGACGGCGTGCCGCCGACAGTCTGCGAAGCTTGCGCGCTCGAACGGTTCGAAGGGGTCGGCTGGCCGAAGATGTTGTTCCCCATCTGCGCCAGAATGGGGCGAGCCGCCAGCGCGTCGGGCAACTGCACCGAGAGCGGCGCGTTCGAACGATTCGTCAGGATCAATCGCGCATGATACGGATCGCGGACGATCATCTGCGCCGATAAGGACTGTTGCTGCAGTAACACAAATAGATCGACCGGCTCAGGCGCCTCGCACTTCCCGCCGAAGCAGAGGGTCCGCAACTCGTTCGGATTCACCGCCGGACAAAATGCCGCCTGACCGAATGCCGACGATCCCGACATGCTCAACCCAACGAGAGCCATGACGACGAAGCTGCACAAAAAGGAGTTCGTTCGGCGCGTACGCTGGGCGCAGCAATTCGCAGACATGGAAAATCCCCCGTTAGAAGACGGCGTTGCGTGGAAGACCGCTAGGCAGCAAAAACCTGGCGATGGCCGGAAGTGCGGCGACCGCGAACGATCGCCCGAACACCCGGTCATGGCCCTGAGCCGCGCGGACCGAAACACCGCTCGCAACGAAGGAACCGATTTTTTCGCGCCCGCTGCTTCGCCCGATTCAAACGAATCGGCGTCGAGCTATTGCCCGCCGTCCGAAGCCCGCAGGTCGTAGCAGGCGATCTGATCGCGGAGTCGCAAGATGAGTCGGCCGTCGATCACCGCCGGCGACGTGCATGCTAGCGGCCCTTGGTCGCCGACTTCCCGCTTGAAGATCTTGGTCGACTCTTCGAGGCCGTTGTCCTTCTTTTCGACTTCATCGAGTTTCAGAAGATTGCGGTGCGTCGCCTCGGTCGCCATCAGGCCGGTCTTGTTGAACTTCGCTTCGATCAGCGCGCGAAACTCGGCCGGGTCGGCGGCAAAGCAGATTATTCCGTCGAACGCGTAGATCACCTTGCCGTCGACGGCGACCAGCGACGTGTACTGCGGCGTGCTCAGATCGAGCGTCGCGTTCCACTGCTCGTCGCCGGTTTTCAGATCGACGCACGCCAATCGCTTCTCGCCTTGCACATAAACATAATCACCGACGACGACCGGGCTGCTCCCTTTGTCGGAGGCGCGCTGATAGCTCCACGCTTCCTTCGCTTCGGTCGGCGAGATCTCATAGCACCGCAGGCCGCTCCGCCGGCTCGATCCGTAGGTCAGCATCCGATTGCCGACGAGCACCGGCGTCGATTGATTCGCCTCCGACTTCACACGCCACAGTTCCTTGCCGGTCCGCGGCTCGAAGCAGATCGTCTGGCCTCCCGACAGGTTGGCGACGGCCAACATGCGATCGCCCGACTGCCACGCGACGGCGCTCGTATGCGAGCCCTTCGTCTTTTCGACTTCCCCTTGCCACAGCATCTCGCCGCTCTTGGCGTCGAGGCCGAACAGCGAGCCGGCGAACACGATCGCCGCGCCGTCGACGATCAAGAAACTCGACATGAAGAACTCGTCGCTCACTTCGCCCGGCAGCACTTTCTCCCACACCGTTTCGCCGCTCAAGGCGTCGAAGCAGCGGGCCGTCCGCCCTGCCCCAAGCACATAGAGCTTGCCGTCGGCGAACGCCAACGTGCCGGAGTGCAAGAACCGCGAGTAAACCGACGGTCGATCCTTACGCCACACGCTCGCGCCGGTCGTCGCATCGACGCAGATGAGCGACTCCGTGAACGCGAACATCTTCGAGAACTCCGCCTCTTCAGCCCGTCGATTCTTTTCGTACTCTTCAAACTGTGCCGGAGTGAGATGCCCGCGATTCTCGTCGCGCAAGTAAGGAAACTTTTTCTTCGGCAGTTCCCCTTCCGTTTTCTTTTGCTTGTGATGCACGAACAAATAAACCTTGCCGTCGGCGACGATCGGGCTTCCCCAACCGCCGTTGAAACCGCCGGGCAACTTGTCGCTCAACCACGCCGGCTTCAGCCCTTCGCTCGGCAACGCAGCTATCAACGGCGGCGACTGCGGAGCGGCCCCATCGCGATTCGGCCCGCGCCATTGCGGCCAATCGGCCCCCACGACGGGCGAAACAAAACAAGCGAGGAGGAGCGCAATCGAGGCAAGAGTTCGCATGGCAAGAACCGGGGAGGCGGGTGAAAAAGCGGTGGGACCGACGGGCGTTAGTTTACCCCGCACCGGCAGAAACTGCACGCCGATTCGCGCGCGGGTGCGTTACGTCAACTCGACAACTTTTTTATGATCCGCGGCATCGCGAGCTAGCAGCACCATCCGGGTCATCGCAATCGCATCGGCCGCCGTCATTCGCGGCGTCGTCCCTTCGCGAATCGACTTCGCGAAATCGACGAACAGGTTCGTGTCGGGCCCCGGATCGATCGTGTAAGTCGATTTTTTCCGCGTCGTCAGCGAGATTTTATCCCACGTCCGCTGGGCCTCGACGACGCCGTCGCCGCCGGCGATCCGGAGTCGGTCGTCGCCGTGGACCGCGAACAACTCCGGCAACAAATAGTCAATCCGGGCCGAGCCGGTCGCGCCGTTGCGGTACTGCACCAGCACCGTCGCCGTGTCTTCCGTCTCGCCGTACTCGGGCCGGGCGACGTTGGCGTGAAACGCCGCCGCCGTTGTGAACGGGACGTTCGGCACCCACTGCATCAGATCCAGCGCATGAATGCCGACGTACGGAATCGTGCCGCCGTGTCGAGCCCGAGTCTTCTGCCAGGCCGGACGTTCGCCGAAGCGATACGATTTCTGGGCCGTCAACATACCGGGTTCGCCGATCGCGCCGTCGGCGATTAGCTCGCGCATCCGGGCATACTTTCCCATGTGCCGCATGACGAGCAGCATAGTCAGCTTGCATTTCGACGCAGCCAGTGCCGTCTCGACGCGGCGCAAATCTTCGAGCGTCGTCGTCAACGGTTTCTCGGCGCAGACATGCACGCCGCGCTTCAGCAACTCCAACACCTGCTCAGCCCGCCGACCGTTCTCGTCGCACACGACCGCAACGTCGAGCATCTCATGCTCAATCAAATGCCGCCAATCTTCATACGCCTGAGCATCAGGCGCATTCGCCGTGCAAAACTTCTCCGCCGCGCCGGGGCGATCGTCGCTCACCGCCACGATTTTCGCATCCTTGACGTGCGGCAACGCATTCAGACACTCGCCATAATGACCTTTCAGGCCGATGATACCGATTTGCATGCCGCACCTCGTCTAAACGATCATCTATCGCCGATGTTTAACGTTCGATCTTAGGCACGAGCCATATTGGAGAGCAATGCGGCGCCCACCTTTCTTCCGCCGACGGCGACGATACACTGGCCCAAGTCGCCCCGACCCCCGGCATGTTGAAAGGCAAGACCATGCGTCGAAACGTCGCCGTCTGTTACTTCGGGCTCTTCATCGTCGTGCTTTGCGGGGCGCCGTGCTTCGCGCAACTTGGCACGATCAACAATGCTAAGTCCGCACAGCTCTCCGTCGAGATGGATCAGCTTGCGCAGGCCCTGGAAGCCTACAAGCAAACCCGCCTGGAGTATCCGCCTTGCTGCGCCACGAGCGAGGACGCAGCGAAGACGCGGTTCATGCGACACCTGGACAGGGCCTACTCCAACGCGGGCTACGGCATCGATGCTGCAAGCTTCGACGCCTTAAATCAGAAGATTCAGGCAACGTGGGGCTATAACTTCCTCCGCAGTAATAGTGAGTTGGCACTGTTGGACCTCCGGCGCCTCGACCCCGCCGAGGCGATCGTGTTCTGGCTCGGCGGCTTTCCGATTCCGTATGACGAGAATAAGACGCGAATCGCGAATCGCAAACTATTCGGATTTCATCGAGATGAAGACAGCCCGTTTCAGCGCTCCTTGAATTCCGAAAAGTCGGAACCACTGCGATTTCGAACCGATCCGCTGTTTTCGTTCGACGAAAGCCGACTGACCGACCACGACGAAGACGGCTGGCCGGAATACGCAGCCGGGAAGAAGGCGACGGGGCTATTCGGCGGCTTCCTCTCTGCCCAGCCGGAGCGTTTCCCGCCGTTCGTCTACTTCGACGCCGCAACGTATACGTTCGCAACGCCCTTCGCACAGCTCGGCCTATGCCGATATCCCACCGAAAAGAGTCTCGCCGCGACCTGGGGTACGGTCGGCCCATATATGCAATCGTTCAGTCCCGACGTCGGTGCCGCAACGTGGAAGAAGCCCCAAACGTTTCAGATCGTCTGCGCCGGTTTAGATCAAAAGTTCGGTGCGG
>CAMCTH010000255.1 GCA_945877965.1 Planctomicrobium piriforme
CCGTCGGCCGAGTTGCCGCCATTGCTGCTCCGCCTTGTCGAGGACGAACGGCTTGAAGCCGGCATCTTGCAGCAGCTGACGGATCATCGGCCGACGGCCCGAACGTTCGTCTCGTTCGAGCAATCGCGTCGCCGCGGCGAAGCGACGCAACGTCGAGGCCATCTGCGCCAACAGCGCGATCGGATGTTCCCCCGCGGCGATGAGTCGATCGAGCCTGCCGAACGCCTCGGCCGTCCGCCCTTCGACGACGGCGTCGATCATGTCCCACGCCGTTTTGGCCCGCCAACTGCCGACGAGTTGCTCGACCCGCTCGACCGTGATCGGCTCGGTCCCTGAGGCGGCTGCGAGTTTCGCGATCTCTTGATCGAGCAAGCCCAACTCGGGCCCGACCATCTCGACCAGCGACTCCGCGGCGTCTTGCTGGAGCTTCGCTTGGTAACGTTGCTTCGACCACGCGACGAGCCACTTCACTAGGCCGGCCTCGGGCGGGGACGTGCATTGAATGTTCAAGCCGCTCGCCGCCGTCGCTTTGTAGAGCCGGGTGTTCGACGCCCAACTGCTCACTTCGAGCACCAGCACGCCGCCGGGCGAAGGCTTCGCGACGTAGTCTTCGAGCTTGTCGCGATAGTCGCTCACGAACTTGTCGGCATCTTCGATCACGACGACCCGCCGCCCGCCGCCGAAAAGCGAGAGCGTACTCAGTTCATCGAACACGTCGCGCGGCGTTGCTTTGTCGCCGTCCAACTCGGTGCAAGAGAACTCGGCATCGTCGCCGTCGCTCGCTCGCTTTCGCACCTCGGTCAGCACCAGCCGTTTGAGAAACGACTCGTCCCCAAACACCGCCACGACCGCCGGAATCGTCGACCCCGCCGACTCGGCGAGGAAGTCGAGCGCGTGTCGGGCGTCGGAAGGAGTCGTGCTTTTGGCCATAGAAGGGGACGAAAACTACCTATTGTTTCGGAGGTTTGCGAAAGCTGTCGAACAAGACAACGCACTCACCCACGAACTGCACAGCCAAAGTGAGAAGAACGACAATCGCAAGAATGATGAGGCGAATGGATTGCCTGGGAAAAAACCAATCTTGAAAGTCGGTGATGGTCCCGTAAATCGCGATACCAATAAACGTCAGCAAGAATATGAGAAACCATCGAGCGAAACGAGAGCTCAGCTGTTCTTTCATTTCTTCCTTCTCACGAAGCCGAACACGCCTTCATCTTATCGCCTCCTTCTCTCGCCCCCAAGCGGCCTGCTAGAATCGCTCAGATGAACCCCTTCGACGACGATGAATCTCCGTCCGACGCCGGCCTTGCCGCCGCACCGAGCGACGGTCGGGCCCGTGTGCTGAGCGTGTCGGAATTGACCGATGAGGTCAAAGGACTGCTCGAAGCGTCGTTCCCGGCGGTCTGGGTCTCGGGCGAAATTTCGAACTTCTCGCGACCGTCGTCCGGGCATTGCTACTTCACGCTGAAAGACGAACGTGCCCAGCTGCGGGCCGTCGTCTGGCGCGGGGCGGCCAGCAAGTTGAAGTTCAACATGCACGACGGCATGGAGGTCATCTGCTTCGGCGGACTCGATCTCTATCCGCCGCGCGGGTCGTATCAACTCGTCGTCTCGAAGATGGAACCGAAGGGGATCGGCGCGCTGGAATTGGCCCTGCGTCAGTTGCGCGACAAGCTGGCGGCCGAGGGCCTGTTCGACCCGGGATGCAAACGACCGCTGCCGAAATTCCCGCGGCGGATTGCGTTCGTAACGAGTCCAACCGGCGCGGCGGTCCGCGATTTTTTGGAAGTGATGAAGCGCCGTTGGAGCGGGGCCGACGTCTTGATCGTGCCGACTCGCGTGCAGGGAGACGGCGCGGCCCGCGAGATCGCCGCGGGGATCGAACTGGTGAATCGGCTGGCGACTCCGGTCGATGTGATCGTCGTCGGTCGCGGCGGCGGTAGCTTAGAAGATCTGTGGTGTTTCAACGAAGAGCCGGTCGTGCGGGCCGTGGCTGCGTCGCGCATTCCGACCGTGTCAGCCGTCGGGCACGAGATCGACGTCACGCTGTGCGACCTGGCGGCCGACGTCCGGGCCCTTACGCCGAGCGAGGCGGCGGAGCTGATCGTGCCGGCGCAAGAAGCGATCGTCGCGGCGATTCGCGATCGGACCGAACGGATGACCGCGGCCCTGCGCAACAAGGCGCTCTCCGCGCGGCAACGACTGACGCAACTCGCCGAACGCCGCTGCTTCCGCAAGCCGCACGAGTTGCTGCACGAGCGGGCCCAACGCCTCGACGAGTTGTGGACCCGCGCGGGTCGCGGGTTCAAGTTCCGCCTGGAACGCGAACGGGAACGCCTGCAAGCCCGCGCGGCCCAACTGCAATCGCTCAGTCCGCTAGGCGTGCTCGCGCGCGGCTACAGCCTGACGCAACTCGCCGCCGACGACAGCCTGGTGCGCGACGCAGCTGAACTCCAAGTCGGCGACGTCGTGCGAACGCGGTTCGCCCAAGGCGAGGCGCTCAGCCGCGTCGAAGAAATCCGCACGACGTAAATGAAAAGATGGTCCGGAGGGCGAGGCTCCCGCCGAGCCGCATCCCTTAGATTCTTAAGCGAAGCCGAGCCGCCGAGAAGGAGTCGAAGATGGATTGGAAAGTTTGGTACGACGGATTGGTGAAGCCAAGCTGGACGCCGGCCCCGGCGACGATCGGATTGATCTGGCAGATTCTCTACCCGATCATTTTGGTTTCGTTCGGGTTTGTGTTCGTGCAATTGTTCCGCAAGCGGATCGGCCTGTGGACGACGTTACCCTTTGCGATCAACCTTGCCGCCAATCTGCTCTTCACGCCGATTCAGTTCGGGCTCCGCAACTTGCCGCTCGCCGCCGTCGACATTCTGATCGTCTGGAGCACGATCATCTGGTCCGTCGTCGCAATCTGGCGACACTATCGCTGGGTCGCCCTCGCACAGATTCCCTACTTCGTCTGGGTCTCGCTGGCGACGATCTTGCAACTCTCGATCACTTGGAACAACCGCTAGCGAGCGCAATCAGTATGGCGAAAGCAAAATCAAAGCCGCTCGCACGCTGTCCTTGGGCCCGCGGCGAGCAGTACGAACAGTATCACGATCGCGAGTGGGGCGTGCCGGTGCACGACGACCGCCTGCTGTTCGAGATGCTGATCCTCGAAGGGGCGCAGGCCGGCCTCAGTTGGGAGACGATTCTCAAAAAGCGCGAGACCTATCGGGCGGCCTTCGACGATTTCGATCCGCAAAAGATCATTCGCTACGATGCCCGCAAGGTGCAGAAGCTGATGAACGATCCGGGCATTGTGCGGAATCGGCTCAAGATCGAATCGACGATCAAGAACGTCCGGGCCTTGCTCGATGTGCAGCAGGAGTTCGGCACGCTGGATCGTTATCTTTGGAACTTCGTCGACGGCAAAACGATCCAAAACGCGCGGGCGACGATGAAGGAGGTTCCGCCGCGAACGGCCGAGTCCGACGCGATGAGCAAGGACCTGAAGCGACGCGGCTTCAAGTTCGTCGGCAGCACGATCTGCTATGCCTTCATGCAGGCCGTCGGCATGGTGAACGATCACCTTGTCGATTGCTTTCGACACCGTGAGCTAACGAAAACCCGCAAGTCGCGCTGAGTCGCCGACGACGCACGTCGTTAGGCGATGATCTCGCGTTGCACGACGCCGTGGACGTCGGTCAAACGGAAGTCGCGGCCCGAGTAGCGGTAGGTGAGCTTCTCGTGGTCGAGCCCCATCAGGTGCAAGATCGTGGCGTGCAGGTCGTGCACGTGGACCTTCTTCTCCACGGCCGCGAAGCCGAACTCGTCGGTGCTGCCGTAGGTCATGCCGCCGCGGACGCCGCCGCCGGCGAGCCAGACCGAGAACCCGTGATTGTTGTGGTCGCGGCCTTTGGAACCTTCCGAAGCCGGCGTCCGACCGAACTCGCCTCCCCAGACGATCAGCGTGTCGTCGAGCAGGCCGTGCGCTTTCAGGTCTTGAATCAGTGCGGCCGCCCCTTGGTCGACGTCTTGCGCCTTCTTGGCGTGATCGGCGATGTTGCCGTGATCGTCCCACGGTTGTCCGCCGCCGGTGTAGATCTGCACCATCCGCACGCCGCGCTCGACGAGTCGCCGCGCCGTCAAGCAGGCCTCGGCAAACGGGCCCTTGCCGTATAGGTCGCGGGTCGCTTGCGTTTCGCGGTTGAGATCGAACACTTCCTGCGCCTCGGTCTGCATCCGGAACGCCATCTCCATCGAGGCGATGCGCGTTTCGAGTGCGCCGTCGCCGCGACTCGCCAAGTGCCGCTCGTTCAGTTGCTTGACGAAATCGAGTTGCTCGCGCTGCGCGGTCGGCGTGAGCCGATCGTTGCGCAGATGTTGCAGCACCTTCTGCGGGTCGATCTTCGCATTGTTGATGTGCGAGCCCTGATAGATTCCCGGCAGGAAGCTGTTGCTCCACAATTGCGGGCCGACGACCGGTTTGCCGGGGCAGAGGACGATGAACCCGGGGAGGTTCATGTTTTCGGTCCCGAGGCCATAGAGCAGCCACGATCCCATGCTCGGGCGCGTCGGCTGCTGCTCGCCGCTGTTCATCATCAGCAACGACGGCTCATGGTTCGGCACGTTCGTGTGCATCGAGCGAATGACGCAGAGTTCGTCGGCCTGTTTCGCGAGATAGGGAAACAGTTCGCTGATCTCGATGCCCGACTGACCGTGCTTCGCGAACTTGAACGGCGACTTCATCAGCGCACCGGTTCGTCGCTCGGTCTTCAGGTCGGCTGTCGGCGGGCGCTGGCCGTCGAACTTGGTCAGCTCCAGCTTGGGGTCGAACGTGTCGACCTGCGACGGCCCGCCGTTCATGAACAAATGGATGACGTGCTTGGCCCGCGGTGCGAAATGAGGTGCCTTGGCGGCCAACGGATTCGCCGTCGCGGCGCGGGCGGCATCGTCGGCTAGCAGCGAGGCCAGACCGAGCGAACCGAACCCGACGCCGACGCGACCGAGCATCTCCCGCCGCGATAACGTCGCAGGCATGAGCGACGGCGAGAGCGAGCGTGCCAAGAGTTCGCGATCCATGACAAGTCCTTAGTCGAGATACATAAATTCGTTCGCACTGAGCAACGCTTGCGTCAGTCGTTCCCAGCGCGACAGTTTGATTTGTTCGGCTTCATCCGGAGCGTCGCCGGCCGTCAGGTACTGCAGCGAAGCTTGCACCTCGGCGTCGTCCGCCGGGCGGCCGTAGGCAAGCTCGAAGGCGCGGCGGACGCGAGCCCCATCGTCGCTCAACGACTTATCGGTGTGCAATCGCGCCGCAAACGACTTCGCTTGTTCGATCATGAACCGGCTATTCAAGACGAACAGCTGCTGCTGCGGCACGGTGGTCTCGCTCCGCACGTCGCTCGTGATGTTGGCATCCGGGAAGTCGAAGAGCCGCAAGAGGCCGTTCAATTCGTGTCGGCTGATTTTGCCGTAGATCGTGCGGCGGACGTTGGCCATGTCGTCGATCGGTTCCGTCGACATGCCGCCGAGTTGCGGATCGAGCCTGCCCGAGACGGCCAGCAGGGCGTCGCGCCACGCTTCGACGTCGAGTCGCTGCCGCGGCATTCGCCACCAATGTCGATTGTCGGGGTCACTTTTGACGTTGTGAGCGTCGGTCCGCGAACTGAGTTGATACGTCGCCGTAAGCATCAGCTCGCGATGCATCGCCTTCATGCTCCAGCCGAGTTCGACGAAGCGAACCGCGAGATAGTCGAGCAGTTCCGGATGCGTCGGCCGTTCGCCGAGCGCGCCGAAGTTACTCGGCGTGTTGACGATGCCGCGCCCGAAATGATGCTGCCAGAGTCGATTGACCATGACGCGGGCCGTCAGCGGATTGTTTGGATCGGCAATCGCTTCGGCCAACTCGCGCCGTCCGCTGCCGGTTTTGAACGGCTGCGGCTCGTCGCCGGCGACGATGCGGAGGAATCGGCGCGGAGCTAACTCGCCTTGCCGCGCCGGATTGCCGCGAATGAAAACCTTCATGTCGATCGGGTTCGCATCGGCTACGGTGTGCGCCACGGCGTACATCGGCGGGACCGTCTTCTTGGCCGTCGACAGTTCTTCTTTGCACGCCGTCCACTGCTGCATCTTGTCCGACGGCAACTGCTTTTCGAGTTCCTTGTCGTCGACGGCGAGCAGTCCGCCGCGATCGCCGAACAGTTGTTTCAGCAACTCTTGCTCGTCGCCCGCAGGTTTGACGGCCGCCTTGCCGGGGAGATCGCGCTTCGTGAGGATCGCGAGGACGACGCTTTCGAAAGACTTCGCGGCGGCGGCGAGCGAAGTGGGGACTTTGTCCGACTTCGCGGTCGTGCTTTCGTCGGCGAATTTTCGGAAGTCGGTGAGTTGCTTCAGCTTCACCGGAGAGCCCGGCTTAATGAACTCGATCCAACGATTGAGCTTGGCTTCGTTCAGCTGGGCCCGCTCGGCAAACGGTTTCGCCGAGAGCGTCGGCTTGGACTCCGCGGCCCGGGCGCGATGAACTTCCCACGCCGTTTGCAGGTAGGCGGCAATTTCGTCGGCCAGCGCTTCGGCCGTTAGTCGCTTCTGCTCGGTGACGAACGATTTGAGTTTGGCCTCGGCCTCGCGTTCGCGCTTCTTCGCAGCATCGTATGCCGCGACTTCGGCCAGCGGCGCGAGGGGCGTGTCGTTCAGCTTGCAGCTTTGGAAGATGCCGGCGAGCGAGTAGTAGTCCTGCGTCGGAATCGGATCGAACTTGTGGTCGTGGCAACGCGCGCACGAGACGGTCAGGCCCAGGAAGCCCCGCGTCAGCACGTCGACGCGGTCGTCGAGTTCGTCGGCCGAGGCTTTGGCCGCGTCGCTGTTTTTGTAATACTGCGCGCCGAGGCCGAAGTAACCGAGGGCCGCAATGTGTCGGAGCGGCTCGGCGGAGTCCTTCTCTAAATGATCG
>CAMCTH010000256.1 GCA_945877965.1 Planctomicrobium piriforme
CAGCACACTGACATAAAGGGTGCTCAGCGGCACGGTGCTCGGCTCGAAGGCGAGATGTTGGCCATGTTGAAAGCGACCGCCGATGACGAGCACAGGCAGGTCTTTGGTGCTGTGGTTGCTCGCGTTGCCGAGATTCGCGGTGACGACGATCGTCGTGCGGTCGAGCAGATTCGCGTCGCCTTCCTTCGTGTTGCGGAGGTTGGTGAGCAGCATCTTCAGCTCCTTGAACAGCTCCATCTCGATGAGCTTGAGCTGCGAGATGTTGTTCGGGTCCTGGCCGTGATGCGACAGAGGGTGGTAACCGTTCGTCACCCCTTCGATCTTCACGTTGTTCTGCTGGAAATAGCCGAACGTTACGATCCGCGTGCTGTCGGTTTGGAAGGCAAGATGCGTCATGTCGCAGACGTTGCGGAGTTGCGTGACGATCTCGGCTCCGCTTGCCGGGTCTTTCGGCGCGGAGGCATTCACTTTAGGCTTGGGCGTATGGACCCAGCCTTCGGATTTCACGAGGCGGCGTTCGGTCTCGCGCACGGACTCGAAGTATTCCTCCAGTTTGTCCTGGTCGGCCTTCGAGAGTTTCGGCTTCAACGATTTCGCCTGGCTTTGAGCAAGGTCCATGATGCTTTTTCCGTGGCCGATGCCTTGAATCACTTTCTCAATGGCGTCCTTGCTTTCATCAAGAAATAGGCGCGCGTAGACGTTCGCCATTTTCGACTCGGCGGGCACCTGTGTGCCACCGTCCGTCCACGAGAAGATATTGCGTCCGGCGGACAGCGGCAGCGTGTCGAATCGCGTGTGCAGGCCGATTTTCGACGCAAGGTATTGATCGAGAGATCGCACGTTGCGCGCATTCGACGGCACGCCTGTGAAGATGCGCGACTCGGACGCATGCCCGCCGCCGACGCCCGGATGATCCAGGCCGGAAATGACGGTGAAGTGGTCGCGAAACTCATTGAGGATCGAAAGATATTCACTGGCCGCATAGCGAGCGCCCGACTCCTTTGGCATCAAGGCCTCGTGGTAGAGACCGAGCGGCACATTGATGAGGACGAGGCGTCGCGGCTCCGTCTTCGAATCGGCGGCGTGCGCGAAGCCGCTGAGTGATTCGAGCCACGGTAGGCCAAGCATGGCGGTGGTGCCATGGAGGAAATGCCTGCGGGTGATGTTCATGTCGATGGAACCGGTTAGGGACGTTGGAAAAGCGGGCTTTGAATGAGTGTGGTGATCATCGTGCGGAGGCCGCCGCCGTTGGCTTGCGTCGTCTTCACAATCTGATCGAGGTCATCGCGATCGGCAAAACCGACGCTGCGCCCGAGCGCATAGACCGCGAGTTTGTCGGCGACATTTCTGAAGACAAGCGACTCGTTTTTCAGGAGCAAGGAACGGAACTCCGTGAAGTTCTTGAACGCGCCGAGCTTGGGGAGTTCGTCGGCTGAAATGACTGGTTTGCCATCACCCAGTTGCGCGTGTGGACGCCCCTTCTCCTGGATGAGCGCGCGATACTTTTCGCGCCACCCGCCGATCACGTCGAAGTTTTCCAACGCAAAGCCGTACGGATCGATCTTGCGATGGCAAGAGGCGCATTGCGCGATGCTGCGATGCTTCGCGAGCTGCTCCTGGATGGTGCTCGCGCCGCGAACGTCCGGCTCGATCGGCGGAACATCCGGCGGCGGAGGCGGCGCGGGTGTGCCGAGCAGATGCTCAAGCAGCCACACGCCGCGCACCACGGGCGACGTGGTGGTGCCGTTCGAGGTGATGCTCAGGATGCTCGCCTGCGTAAGCAATCCGCCGCGCACGGTTTTCGACCTGTCGAGCGACACTTTGCGGAACTGATTACCCTGCACGCTTTCGATGCCGTAATGCCGCGCGAGGCGATCGTTGAGTATCGTCCAGTTCGAGTCGATGAGGTTCGTGAGGCTGAGGTCGTTTACGAGCATCTCGCGGATGAAAAGGTGCGTCTCCTGCACCATGGCGCGTTCGAGTTCGTTGTCGTATTCGGGATACAATCCCTTGTCCGGCTGCATCTCGCCGACCTTGTCGGTTTGCAGCCACTGGCCCACGAAGTCCTTCAGGAAACGCTCGGCCTTCGCATCGGCAAGCAGGCGCGCCGTTTGATTCTTCAACTCGGCCGACTGTGAGAGCGCACCCCTTGCCGCGAGCGCGAGCAATTCCGCATCGGGCATCGAGCGCCACAGGAAATACGAGAGCCGATTCGCCAGTGCGAAGTCGTCCACCTTTTGCCCAGGCTCATAGTGATACAAAAACAGCGGCGACGTCATCATCGCTTTCACCGTGAGCTTGTAGGCATCGAGCGCGGGCACTTCGGCGCGGCGTGCTTGGTAAAAGGCGATGTATTCATCCACGACGCCGCCGTCTACCGGGCGACGAAACAGCTTCGGCGCAAACTCGCGTAGCAATTGCGGCACGGCGGCATCATTGAAATTGGTCACGTCCTCCCGTGTGCCAAAAAGTGCCTGATGCCCCTTCGGCGGCCATTGTTCGATCAGCGGGCCTTCCATCTCCAACCGCTTGATGGCGACGGCGGGGGATCGATCGGCGGCGATTTTCGATCCCGGCAGCCAGTTCGTGCCATCGAGCATTTCGACCTCCACGCGATGGTTGGGCTGGAGATAGACGCGATATTCGATCTCTCGCGGCGCAGCGTCACTGAGCTGCGTGACGCCCGCAATCGTCGGAATCTCTTCCTTGTTGCCCGAACCGTGCGAGACCTGGAGGCGCATGATTTTGCCCTCGTTGCGCACGGGGTAGGCCACGACCTGAATGCGATACCAGCCCGGCTCGCGCACCGGAAAAAATTCCTTCGTGTCCGGCTTCAAGTATTTCACCGGGATGATCGCGTCGCCCCCGAACGCCGGATAAAACGGACTGCCGAAGTTGCCGGAGGCGATTTCGCGCTCCTTCCGATTCTTCTCCGCCGGAGTCTCGGTGTAGCCCTCTTCCTTCTTGCCCTTGAACTTGGCGCGCTCCTCCTCGCGCTGCTTCTTCCGCGCTTCGATGTCCTGGAGCGTGAAGGCAACCTTCCTCGTCTCCGGTCGCGGCTTCATCACGATGGCGCGGCTCAGAATGAAATCCGCCGCGCGCAGATATTCATTCATCTGATCAGCGGAAAGGCTAAGTACCGCGCCGTTGTTATTGAAGCCGCCGCTCATCGCGTCGTCGGGAAAGCCGACTGCGTAGTCGCCGCGCACATCGAACAAATCCTCGACGGTGTTCTCGTATTCGAGTCGGTTCAGCCGCCGCAGCACGACCTCCCCCTTCTGACCGCCGAGAGCAAGCGTGGCGCGCTTCAGCTCGCCTTGAATCCACGCAGTTACCGGCTCGACGTCCGCTTGCTTCGGGCGCAGCTTCGCGTCCTCCGGCGGCATCTCGCCGAGGTGCAGATTGTCCAGCACGAGCTGCCAGTTCTCTGCGTCCGCCGTCGTGGAGGAAACCTTCAACTCATCGACGCGGAAATCCCCCTCGTGCTTCTTCGGACCGTGGCATTCGATGCAATATGTCCTGAAGAAGGCGACGACTTGGGGATCGACGCCGTCGGCGACCGCCCGTTCCGCACCGACTGCCCAGAAAAAAGCGACGAGAGCTGCCGCCGCCATCAGCCGCGGCGTTTCGGCAAACGCAGAATAGACAAAACGGGCCATATGTTTTTGCAGCGTGCGATGCTGGTGGAGTGGCGTGGTTGGCGGGGCGAGCGCGGTCCGCAGGGCGACTTGTGGACCGGGAACATCGATGATAGAGTGGCTTAGCCACCGTTTCAAGATGCGCGGGGCCGGGAAATTATCGTTCCAAGGCATCGGGAACAGATGAATTCAATTCGAATGGATATCAAGCTCGAACGAAGTCCCGTCTACCAGCAACTGAACGCCCGACTGCGCACGGCTTTGTCGAAGGAATATCGTTTCGGAGACCGCTTCCTCACGGAACGTGATATCAGCGAGAAGTTCCAAGTCAGCCGCGCCACGGCCAACAAGGCTCTGGCGAGCCTCGTATCGGAAGGGCTGTTGGAGTTCCGCCGCGGCATCGGCACGTTCGTCCGTCGCGACGTCATCGACTACGACGTCCGCTCGTTGGTCAGCTTTACCGAAAAGGCGCGGGCCGCCGGCAAGACACCGAGCACGGAACTCATCACGTTCGGCAAGCTCACCGCCGCCGAGGTCGACGCGGAGATCGGCACCGCCTTGCAGGTTTCCGGCGCCGAACTCCTCTGGGAAATGGAACGACTGCGGCTCGCCGACGGCGTTCCCGTGATTTGGGAGCATCGCTACGTCGTGCATCGGCACTGTCCGAAGTTAACGAAGTCGCAGGCCGAGGGTTCCCTGTACCGAGCGTGGACCGAAACGCACGGCCTGGTGATCGCCGGCGCCGACGAAATCATCCGTGCCGTATTGCCAATGAAGGAAGAGGCTCGGCGCTTGCGAACGACCGCCCGGACCCCCGTGTTGGAAGTTCGCTCGGTTGGGTTTCTGGACGACAACGGGCCGTTGTGGTGGGAACGAACGCTGTATCGCAGCGACCAGTACGAATTTCATAGCCGCTTGGGCCCGATTCAATCGGCCACGCCGGCGCGAGGGAAGTTGCGATGAGTCGCCGCGGTAAGCCCTTCTCGGCGGCCGTCGTCGGCACCGGCTTCATCGGGCCGGTGCATGTCGAAGGATTGCGTCGCGCCGGAGTTCACGTCGCGGGCATCGTCGGTTCGTCGCCCGACAAATCGCAGGCCGCCGCTGATCAGCTTGGCCTGCCCCGCGGCTATGCAACGCTCGACGAAGTGCTCGACGATCCGGAGGTCGACTCCGTGCATCTCACTACGCCGAATCGCTTGCACTTCGCTCAGGCGGCCGCGGTACTGCGGGCCGGCAAGCACGTGCTCTGCGAGAAGCCTTTGGCGATGACCTCGGCCGAGACAGCCGAGTTGGTGCGGATCGCCGCCGATTCGGGCCGCGCGGCGGGCGTGGCATACAACATTCGCTTCTATCCGCTCTGCCATGAAGCCGCGGCCCGCGCAACCGACGGTTCGCTCGGCGATGTGCTGCACGTGACCGGTTCATACGTGCAAGATTGGCTGTTATACGACACCGACTTCAACTGGCGCGTCTTGGCCGAAGAGGGCGGCGACTTGCGGGCTGTCGCCGATATCGGCACCCACTGGCTCGACCTCGTGCAATTTATTACCGGCCGCAAAGTCACGGCCGTCTGTGCCGATTTGAGGACCGTGCATGCAACACGGCAGCGTCCGCGCGGCGGCGTCGAAACGTTTTCCGGCAAGGGTGCGGCTCCGCGCGAGACGGAGCCGATTGCCGTCACGACCGACGATTGCGGATCGGTCATGCTCCGTTTCGACAACGGCGCGAAAGGTTGCCTGTGGGTCTCGCAAACGACGGCGGGGCGGAAGAACTGCTTACGGTTCGAGATCGCCGGTTCGCAACAGTCGTTTGCTTGGAACAGTGAAACCCCGAACGAACTCTGGATTGGCCATCGCGACCGACCGAACGAGACGCTGCTTCGCGATCCCGCCTTGATGAGCGCCTCCGCGTCGGCCGTAACGAACTACCCGGGCGGCCATAATGAAGGCTTTCCCGACACGTTCAAGCAACTGTTCCGGAGTTTCTACGGCTACATAGCGGCGGGCGACTTCACCGCGCCGCCTCCGTTTCCGACGTTTCCCGACGGTCACCGCGAAGTACTGCTCTGCGAGGCCGTGTTGCGCAGTGCGCGCGAAGGCCGGTGGGTGGAGGTCGGCTCGTGAGCGAGTGGTTTGCCGGAATCGATCTCGGTGGGACGTCGATCGGTGCCGCGGCGGCGACGCGTGATGGTCGCATGCTGGCCGAAGAGACCGTCCCTACATGTTCGCACGAGGGGCCGAAAGCGGTTCTGCAGCGAATCGGCGACTTGATCGATCGCCTGTCGGCCCGGTGCGGAGCACCGCCCAAGTCGATCGGCGTCGGTGTACCGGGCCTCGTCGATCTCGCGAGCGGCGCGACGAAATTCTTGCCGAACCTGCCGACGCAGTGGCGCGATGTGCCGGTGCGCGAGGTCTTGAGTCGTCGATTTTGCGTCCCGATCGGAGTACTCAACGATTGCCGGACCGCGACGCTCGGCGAACTGGCCTTCGGCCACGGACGAACCGTTCGTACCTTCGCGCTGTTCGCACTCGGCACGGGCGTCGGCGGCGGCGTGGTGATCGACGGTCGCTTACGCCTGGGGCCGTTGGGGTCTGCCGGAGAATTAGGACATCAGACGATCATCCCCGGCGGGCCCCTCTGCGGCTGCGGTAATCGCGGCTGCTTGGAGGCCGTGGCGAGCGGTCCGGCCATTACCGCGGAAGGGGTGCGACTGCTACTCTCCGGCCAGGCGCCCGGTCTCCATGCACTGGTCGACGGTGAAGTAAATCGAGTTTCTCCGCAAACCATTGCCGACGCCGCGACGGCCGGTGATGCGGGCTCGCGCTCGATCATCGAACGCACGGCGGAGTATCTGGCCGTCGCTGCGGCGAACGTCGTGACCGCGTTGCATCCCGAGATGATCGTCGTCGCCGGCGGGGTTGCAGAAATGGGCGAACTCTTGCTGGCACCGGTTCGCCGCGGCATTCGTGAACGCGTCCGTATGTTCCCGGCCGACGACGTGCGCGTTGAAAAATCGCAACTCGGCGACGATGCCGGAGTTCGCGGCGCCGTCGCCTTGGCAATCCAAACACTTGAGTCTTCGTAGCGCATCGTCCGGATAGCAAACCAACACTTCCTTTATCACTGGATTCTATTTCAGAAAGAACACGCATGAACTACACCTATCTCGACGTCGCCAAGATGATCGATCACTCGCTGTTAAATCCGACGTTGACCGTCGACGATTTGGAAGCCGGCTGCCGCCTAGCGGTCGCCTACGATGCGGCGAGCGTCTGCATCATGCCGTACTATCTGAA
>CAMCTH010000257.1 GCA_945877965.1 Planctomicrobium piriforme
AATCCGCCGTAGAGACGACGTGACTACGACTTCGGCAACTCGACCGTCACCGGCCAGCCGGCGAATTGCTTGGCGTCCGGGGCGGTCGGGTCGATGTCGAACGGCCAACACTCGATCGTCACGCGGCGTGCCGGCTTATCGAACCGAACGAGGCCGAGGCCCGACGCCTTGTCGGTCATTTGTTCCAGCACCGCTGGCCGCGGCGACTTGGAACCGTTGACGACCGCGACGACCCGCAGATGATTGCCGAACGAATCCAGGAAATCGCCGCAGAGTTCCGACTCGTCGGCCGGCCGATTCGCCCCCGGCTTCGTCGGTTCCCACCAGCGCGGATAGCCACAGTTGACCGCCGGACCGGCGAACGCAAATGAGCCGTCACGCGGCGCATCGACGCCGTACTGCACGACGGCCGGCAGATGCTGATCGCCCGCCAGATGAATCGCGCACGCTTTGCGAATCGCACGCACGGCTCGGTCGCGCGGCGTTTGCGGCCAACCGTTCGTGTCGTAATCGGCAACGAGCCGCCCCTTGGGCCCGCCGTGCGTCGTCGCCATTGCGGTGAAGATCGTCTGCGAGATGACGGCCTTCACATCGCCATGCGAACGATCGCCGGCCCACGCTTCGAGAAACGCTTCTTGCTTCTCGCCGAGCAAGCTGAGGCCCGGCAGATCGACCGTCTGCGGATCGAAATTCGGATCGGTCACATGATCGGGCCGGCCGCCGGTCGGCGGGACGGCGCCGTCGGGGCCGGTCTTGTACATCCGATCCGCGAGCAACGCGAAGTCGACGCCGCCGTAGACCAAGCGACCGTAGTACTGCGTCAGGCCTTGCAACGCCGGCGACGGATCGTGCGGCTCCGGATGATGCGACGTCTGCGTCTTGAAGACGACGTCGACCCACGGGCCGGGCATTCTGAATCCCCCCGCCTCGACGTTCTTTGCCGCATGCGCTCCCCCCGCGCCCCAAACATTGCCGTGATAGACGTCGTGATCGTCGGGCAGGGCGATGCTCGGTCGATCGCGCAACAGCGTGCGCCACGTCCAGCCGTGGATATACCATTTGCGCAAGTAGTCGAGGACCGATGCTTCGAGCGGTTCGAGCGTCACGCCGTAGCCGGCGGTCGATTCATAAAACTGATCGCCGACGAACGCCAAGAAATCGGGATCGGCTTTGCGGAGATGCTCGACGTAGCGCTCGTTGGGAAACGCCGAGTGAATGTTGCACGAGATGTCGGCGACGGTGAGCGTCGGCTTATCGAGCGGCTCGCGACGAATCGTGCCGCTCCATTCGCTCCGCTCTTTTTTTCCATCGCGGAGCGGCAGATCATACGTCACGCGATACGGCACATCCGCCGCGGCGTTCCAATTCTCGACGCGAAACGCCCCGACGCGCGTCCGCGGGTCGATCGTCGCCTCGGCCGCCGGTTGCCATTTGCCGTCGCGTTGGAATTCCAAACCGACGGTCATCTCGTCGGCGTCGGCTTTCGTGCGCTCGCCGTCGTCGACCGGAGCCATCTGCGCCGTCAGCTTCAAGACGCCCTGCGAGAGCGTGTACTGCGTGAACAAGATCGGCCCGAACGATTGGTCGTCGTGAGCATCGAGCTTATCGCCCGACACGGTCCACGCGGCAAAGCGAAACAGCCCCATCCCCGCCGGCACGATCTTCGAGGACTCGTTACCCTTGGCCGCTGCGGCCGCCGCTTTTTGCTTCGGACCTTTCGGTTCCGGCCCGCCGAAGTTTGCCACGAGCGCGACGTTGCCGACCAACTGCTCGGCCGTCAAATCAGATCGCATTGTCTCACCGAGCAGTTTTTCGTCGTCAACCGAATAGACGGCGAGTCGGACGAGGTAGCCGTCTCCCTGCGGTTCCGCTTCGAGCCGGAGTTCCACGGTCGGCACATCGCCGAGTTGAATTTTTTGCGCGCGGGGGCCGAGCGTGCTGATGAACAAGCGGCCGTCGCTCGTCAGTCCGGCATCGATTCCCTTGCCGTAGAGCAGGGCGTTGCGATAGTCGCCCAACGGTCCGGCAATGCCGAAGCGAAAACCGAACGAGCCGCTCCCTTCGCCGATCGGCGCGCCGCCGGTCCGACTGACGCGAACGCTCATTTCGAACGACCCGCGCCGCGGCGCGAGTTGCCGCGTGAGCAAATGGACGATGCGATTCGGGGCTGCGACTTTACACTCGGCCGCGCCGTCGTTCACGCACCAATCTTGCAACGGCGCGCCCCAGTAATCCGCGCCGAGCCAAATCCGATCGACGTCGTTGTTCCAACCGCTGACGAACGCAACGGAAGCGGCGTCCGGTGCGGCTTGCGTTGGCGAATTCGACGGCACGAGCGCCCCGCCGGCGGCGATCGCCGCACTGCCGGCCAACAGTTGACGACGCGAAACATGGATGCGATGCGACATGGGTGCGAACTCTTCGTCAAAATGAATTTCGAGGTGACTTGGTCACGATTGCGGCGTCATCAATACGAACGCGTGCCGATGGGGCCAGTTTGTCGCTTTTACCCTCGCGATGCAAACTACCGGGATCGACTTTACGCTTGCATCGGCAACCGCCGATTACCTAGAATATCAGGGTTCGTCCAGCCTGCTTCCCGCCTGGGTCCGCCCCGCCTGCCCGCCAGAGACCCGCCATGCTTTTTAACCCGTCGCGCGCACGGATTTTCTCTCGATTACGTCCTGGTTTCGCTATGAACTCGGCGTTTGTTTGCGCGCTGACATGGTCGCTACTCGGAGTCGCCGCGACGGTCTCGGCTGCCGCGCCGCTCGTCGTTGATCCACCCAAGTTGGAACTCCGCGGACCGGATGCTCGCTGGACGTTGCTCGTCGACCGCCGCGCCGCCGATGGTCGCTTGATCGACGACGGAGCGGATGCCCGATTTACTTCGTCGGACGAAAAAATCTGCCGGGTCTCGCCGAGCGGCGAAGTCCTGGCCGTCGCCGACGGTCGCGCAACGGTGACCGTCACGGTTGGCGAACTGAAAACGGTCGTGCCGGTGGTCATCACGGGGACCTCCGAGCCGCGACGCATTCATTTCGAAAACGACGTCACGCCGCTGCTCACGCGATTCGCCTGTAACTTCTCTGGCTGCCACGGCAAGGCCGAGGGACAGAACGGTTTCAAACTCAGCGTCTTCGGCTTCGACGCTCAGGCCGACTACGATGCTTTGATCAAAGAAGGTCGTGGCCGGCGCGTGTCGACCGCCGCTCCCGATGCGAGTCTGTTCTTGCAGAAGGCGGCCGGCTTGGTGCCGCACGGCGGCGGCCCGCGGATCCCCGCCGACTCGCGAGAGTTCGCGTTGCTGCACGATTGGATCGCGGCAGGTGCGCCGTTCGGCGACGCCGCTGCACCGCACGTCGTCGGTATTCGCCTCACCCCGAAGGAACGGCTGCTCGACGCCCGTTCGCAACAACGACTCCGCGTCGTCGCGAAGTACAGCGACGGCCGTGAGGTCGACGTGACGGCCCTTGCAAAATTTCAATCGAATCAAGAAGGGATCGCGACGGTCGACGAGTCGGGCCTCGTTCGCATCTCCGACGTTCCCGGTCAGGCGGCCGTCATGGCAAGCTTTGCCGGACAGGTCGATGTCTTCTCCGCACTCGTGCCGCAAAGCGAAGCGACGCCGGTCGTCGCCCCGAAGACAGAAACGAACTTCATCGACAAGCTGGTCAACGCGAAGCTGACGCGGCTGAACATCGCGCCGTCGCCGCCGTGCGACGATGCCGAGTTTCTCCGCCGCGTAACGATCGACCTGATCGGCACGTTGCCGACCGCCGCCGAGGCGCGGCAGTTCCTCGACGACAAGAGCCCCGACAAACGGGCTCACTGGGTCGACGCTCTGCTCGATCGCCCCGAGTTCGCCGACTACTGGGCTCTCAAGTGGGCCGACTTGTTACGCGTCGACCGCGGCACGCTGGGGCACAAAGTCGCCCGTGATTACTACGAATGGATTCGCGAGAGCTTTGCGACGAACAAGCCGTTCGACCAATTTGCACGCGAGTTGCTGACGGCTGACGGCCCGCTGGCGGAACGTCCGGAAGGGGCGTTCTATCGCGTCGTCAACAAGCCGGGCGAAGCGGCCGGCACGATCGCGCAGGTCTTCATGGGCGTGCGGATCGCGTGCGCCGAGTGTCATCATCACCCGTACGATCGCTGGAGCCAGACCGACTATCACGGCATGGCGTCGTACTTCATGCAGATGTCGAGCAAAAAGCTGCCGCAAGGCGATGCGGTCGCCGTCGTCGGCAATCCGATCAGCAAGCACCCGCGTACCGGAGCCGAAATCTTCGCCTATCCGCTCGGCGAAACAATGCCCGAGTCGACGCCGCTCGGCGATCGGCGTCCCGCGCTGGCCGCTTGGTTGACGAGCCCGCAGAATCCGTGGTTCGCGCGGAACATCGCCAACCGCACTTGGGCGCACATGCTGGGGCGCGGACTCGTCGAACCGATCGACGACGTGCGGGCCACGAACCCGCCGAGCAATCCGGAACTGCTCGACGCTCTCGCGAAACATTTGACCGACGCCAAGTTCGACTATCGCGCGCTGCTCCGCACGATCACCGCCTCGGCGACCTATCAACGAACGAGCGTCCCGAACGCCTCGAACGAGCGCGACGAACAGAACTATTCGCGCGCCCTGTTCCGCCGGATGGACGCCGAAGTGCTGTTCGACGCTGTCTGCCAGACGACGGGAGTCGCCGAGAAATTCGCCGGAGCCCCGGCCGGAACGCGGGCCGTGCAACTCTGGGACAGCCGCGTCGCCCACTATTTCTTGCGACTCTTCGGCCGGCCGATCCGCATGACGGCGTGCTCGTGCGAACGGACCGTCGAGCCGAACGTCAGCCAAGTGCTGCATCTGCTCAACTCGCCCGAGCTACAAGCGAAGCTCGAACACGGCGGCGGCCGCCTGACCAAGCTCGTCAGCGAAGTTCCCGATGCCGACAAGCTGACCGAAGAGCTGTATCTGACGTTCTTAGCTCGCTATCCGACCGACGCCGAACGAAGCGCGGCCTCGTCGTACTTGAATCGGGCCGGAGTCGACCGTCGCCAAGCGACGCAAGACCTGGCCTGGAGCTTGCTGAACACGCTCGAGTTCACGTTCAATCATTAAGACCGAATCACAGCCCCCTCCAGGGAGACAAACAATGACGCGACGCTTTTGCGATGGATTAGCACGCCGCGACATGTTGCGCATCGGCGCGGCCGGCATGCTCGGTTCACAGCTCTCGTTGCAGCAGTTGCTGGCGGCGGAGAACGCCAAGGCGAAATCCTCGACAGGTAAAAACACCGCTGCCAAGGCGACGTCGTTCATCTACATCATCTTGCAAGGCGGGCTCAGCACGATCGACACCTGGGACATGAAGCCCGACGCTCCGAGCGAGTTCGCCGGCGAGTTTCAGCCGGTCGACACGAACGTGCCGGGCATTCAGGTCTGCGAGCACTTGCCCCGTTCCAGCCGGGTGATGGACAAATTCTCGCTCATTCGCTCGTTCAATCAAAAGAGCAGCGACCACGGAGCGGCCGACCATTACATGCAGACCGGCTACTTCCCCCGCGCCGGTTTTAATCCGGGCCTCAGCCCCAACAATCACTATCCGGCCTACGGCTCGATCATCGCCAAGAAGCTCGGCCCCAACGGCTCCGTGCCGCCGTACGTCTGCGTGCCGGGCATGCCCCGAAGCGGCGGCTCGGCGTATCTCGGCGCGTCGGCGGCTCCGTTTACCATTGAGGCCGACCCGAGTGCGCCGAAGTTTTCCGTCCCCGACGTTTTGCCGCCGCTCGATCTGGCGGCCGACCGTCTGACGGCGCGCAACGAGTTGCTCCGCACGGTCGATCGCTTTCAACAATCGGCCGAGACCCGCGCGAACATGATGGCCGGCTCGGTCGACGCCTTCCGTCGCCGGGCATTCGACCTGATGACGTCGTCCGCCGCCAAGCAAGCCTTCAACCTGCAAGCCGAGCCGACCGAACTGCGCGATTCCTACGGCCGCAACACGCTCGGCCAATCGTGCCTCATGGCGCGGCGCTTGGTCGAGGCGGGCGTCCGCTGCGTGACGATCGAACACGCCAACTGGGACACGCACGACAATAACTTCCGCTCGCTCAAGACCGATTTGCTGCCGAAGCTCGATGCCGCCCTGGCTTCGCTCTTCACCGACCTGACCGACCGCGGCCTGCTCGATTCAACGCTCGTCGTCATCAGCGGCGAGTTCGGCCGGACGCCGCGCATTAACAACAAGGCGGGCCGCGATCACTGGGGACCGGCGTACACGGTCGGCATCGGCGGCGGCGGAGTACAGGGGGGCCGCGCCGTCGGTCGTAGCGACGCCCGCGCCGAGCGCCCCGCCGATTCCCCGCACGGGCCGGAAGATTTGGCCGCGACGATCTGCCGCCTGATGGGGATCGATTCGGAGACCGAGTTCCACACTCCCGAAGGTCGCCCGGTCAAGGTCGTCAACAACGGCAAGCCGATCACGGCGTTGCTCTAATAGGGAACGCCGTCATGTCACGGATCATCGCCTCCGTACTCTGCCTCACGTCACTCCTTACGCTTGCGGTTTCGCGCGCCGCGGCCGACGTCCCGGAAGCGCTCTACATCTTTCCCGCCGGCGGTCAGCGCGGCACGACGGTCGACGCTCGGATCGGCGGCTGCAATCTGCACGATTCGTGCCCGCTGCATTTCGATGCGACCGACGTTCAGGCCCCGGCGACCATCCAGCGTCGCGAAACTGTTTGGTTCGAAGGGCCGATCGTCCCGCTGCCGGAATCGCAAAAGGCCGAGGACTATCCGAACGACTACGCTGCGAAACTGACGATCGCGCCGCAAGCCGCGACCGGCGCTCGCTGGTGGCGGCTCTCGACCAGCCAAGGGGTGACCGCGTCGAAGAAGTTCGTCATCGGCGACTTGCCTGAGATCGTCG
>CAMCTH010000258.1 GCA_945877965.1 Planctomicrobium piriforme
GTAGATGGTCCCGTCTTGTGCTTGAACTCCGTCGGGGTAGGTGACGTGATCGCGCTCGTCGAGCATGAGGCCCCCTAGCCACGATTTTCCCTCGTCGTCGGAGACGAAGGCCATCAACTGCGCGCGACCGACGCGTTCATCGAGTGGGCCGTGCTTCACGAGCAGCAGAGCGCCGGATTGCAACCGCCGCACGAAGAATCTCGAGGTGCAATGTTGGATCGAAATGCCTTCGACGGGCGTCCACGTTTTGCCGCCGTCGCGCGAGATCGTCTCGGCCAAGCCTTGCATGCGGACCAGCATCCAAAGCGTGCCATCTCGTCGTTCGACGATCATCGGTTCGTCGGGGCCGCGCCGTTTTGGATCAGGAACGTTCGCGGTACCGCGGAGCGTGAAGGTCGCGCCCTGATCCGAACTGGCATACACTTTGATGCTGTCGTCCGCCTTCCAAACCGAGGAGGTGAGCAGCCAATCGCCGTTCTTCAACACCGTCGGCTTGTTCAGCATGATGCCGTCGCCTAATCGCCGCGGCGCAGACCACTTGGGGTTCACGGCATCAGGCTCGTCGGTCGTGATCGCCCAGATTCCGTAGCGACCGTCCTGCATGCCGAAACTCTGGCCCCAGAACAACCACAGTCGTTGCCGCGGATCGATCCAGATGGCCGGCGACATCACCCGCACGTTTCTTTGCGGCATGACCATCAGTTGGACCTCGGACCACGTCTGCCCGTCGTCGTCGCTCTTCTTGAGTACCTGATAATTCCGCGTGCTTTCGACATCGCGGCCATAGACCGTCCACAATCGCCCCTTCACCGTGCGTTCGATACCTGCCACGCCTTGCCGCTTGGTCGGCGGAATGTGGAACTTCCACGGATTGACGAGCACCGTCGCCGGATCGAGAGCGATCTCGGGATTCGGAGCTTCTTCGCCGCGCGCGGCGTTGGCCAATGGCAACATGCTGAAGCAGAGGAAGAGGACAAGCGTCACTGGCTTTTGATTTTGAAACGGCAGCATGGGTGTGGGCTCTCGTTGGTCTCGTTCAAAATGAAAGTCAAGCGACTACGGCTTCTTCATCGCTTGCGGCACCGGCGGACGCTGCACGAAGCCGATGAGATACTGATAAACGTTGCTCAGGTGTTCGTGCATCGCCTGCCGCGCCTTAACGGCATCCCCTTCGACGACGGCGGAATAGATCGCGATGTGCAACCGCTCGGAATCGATCCGCCGATCGAGACTGCCGGGAGCTTCGGCGAAATGTCCGGCCAGCACATCCGTCAGCGTTCGCTGCATCGAGGCCAGCACGTCGTTCCCGGCGAGCCGGGCCAGCTCAGCGTGAAAGCGAAAATCTAGCGCGACGTACTCCTGACGCGAAGTCTCGATCGGCATCTGCAACATGGCATCGAGCAACCGTCGAGCCGGCAGCAGATCGTCCAGGCGTCGTCGTTCGGCGGCGAGGCCGATGAGCTCGACTTCGATCACACGTCGCGCTTCGAGTGCGTGCAGCACGTTGACCGGCTCGCGATTCAAACCGGATCGCAACGTCGATTCGACGCCGGGAATCGTTTCGTTGACGGTGAACCGCGCATTAACCGGCGCGGTTTCCAAATAGACGCCGACGCGCGGAACGATCCGGACGGCCCCTTTGGATTGGGCTAGCAGGATCGCACTCCGCACAGCGTTAGGATTAAGCCCCAAGTGCCCAGCTAGTTCCCGAACGCTGGGCAGCTGGTCACCCGATTTAAGCTGCAACTCCTCGGCGCGGTCGACGACGCGTCGCCATAAGTCGGCCGCCGCCTTTTCCAAAGGATCTAAAATCGTAGGCATAGTCGCAAAGCGCTGATGGTCATGTGATTTATGTGACCTGATCAGAATAATCATCCGTGATTCGCGTCCGCTGTCAACCTGTAAATGCTAAGCGAATAGTGCATGCCTGGCCGGTCTCGGCTCGCAACAGCGGCCGTCGGGATCGCCAGATTTTTGAAGGTGACCGCTTTAGAGGCGTCTACTGAAAATCAGCCCGACGGATGCGGTGGGTCGAGACATCGATTCTTAGGCTCGGCGGCCTCCGTTGCGGTACGCCGGGGAACTCATTCATTGTGCCCACTGCGGCAGCCCAAACACCGACGACACCAATACGAAAAAGAACAAAAGTTCGGGGGAGACCAGCAATACGTGTACTACCGATGCGCTCGATACAACGATGGCGACTATCCTCGCATTCGGATGACCGAGGCCGATATCGACGAACCGCTGCAGGTTCTGTTGGACCAGATGCGGGGCGAAGACAAGGACTTCCGAAACACGTTTAGGAAAGAGTTTCGGAAGGCGACGAACTGGGACTTGGGAGGCGAAGCCAAGAAGGATGACGAACAGAAGAAGCGAACCGACCAAGCGAAGTGGTTCAAGCAGTTGGATCAGGAGAAAGCACGGTTGACGCTACTCCTGGCCGACTCGGAGCTGGATAGAGCGACTCTACGGGAGGTTGACTTGGCAAGCTTCTGAACCCGCCCGGCTGGGGTCGTGCAGTGACATATGTGTGCGAGAAGTGACCTTTCGAGTAACTCGAGAGCAGGCGTCTCGTTTGTCAGATGTGCGCAGAACCTCACGCGCGTGCCGTTTTCGGCTCACGTCCCTCAGCCTCTTTTGGGATAAAATTTTTAGCTGTCGTAGTGGATCTGATGTCGAATCGAAGATCACCGGCGGCCATGATCGGTCAGCATTGATTTGCCGAGGCATCGGCCTTGATCCGAATCATTCATGTTCGATGGTCGGTTTGCTCTCGTTGATAAATCACATTAGGAGTCTGGGGATGAAGCGACGACTAATGAGTTTGAAAACTGTGGTTGCGCTACTGGGCATGACGCTTGCATGGCCAACCGTCACTTGGGGCGCCGTCGGCGAAGAGATACAGATTGCTCCTGATTTCACTCAGGGCGGGCAGAGAGACAACAGTCACGATTGGACGCTCGGGCCGACGGGCGCGCGCGGCTGGATTTATGGTTCGAAGGGCCGGACTGCTGAAGCGAGGCAGATTCTCGTCACGGCGGTGGCATCAGGTTCGCCGGCGGATGGGATCCTTCATAAAGACGATGTGATTCTGGGCGTCGGCGATCAGCGTTTCAACGATGACGCTCGTATTCAGTTCGCCCGTGCAGTCACGGCGGCCGAGGAAGAGCAAGGCCGAGGCATCCTGAGACTATTGCGCTGGCGTGAAGGTAACACCCAAACCGTCGAACTTCAGCTCAAGGTCATGGGCACTTACAGCGACACGGCGCCGTTTGACTGCGCGAAATCCAAACGGGTTTTCGAACTCGGTTGCCAAGCGATTGCCAAAAAAGGATTAGGCAACGTCTCGATTCCCAACGATCTCAACGCACTGGCGCTACTGGCCGGCGGTAAAGCCGAATACCTGCCCATGCTGGCAGAATACGCGAAGAAGGTGGCTGAGTTTCAGACGGACGGCTTTGCGACGTGGCACTACGGTTATGCCAACATGTTTCTGGCCGAGTATTACCTGGCCACCGGCGACAAATCGGTGTTCCCCGGCCTGAAGCGTTTGGCCATGGAGGCCGCTCTCGGTCAAAGCGCCGTCGGCACTTGGGGGCACAAGTTTGCCATGCCCAACGGGAACCTAAACGGCTACGGCTGTATGAACCAGCCGGGGCTCAGCCTCACTGTTTCTATGGTGTTGGCTCGCGAGGCCGGCGTGAAAGATCCGGAACTCGATCGGGCCATCGATAAGGCGGCCGGCTTTGTGCGCTGGTATGTCGATAAGGGAGCCATTCCCTACGGCGATCACGAACCCTGGCCGGGGCACGAGGACAACGGAAAATGCTCCTGCGCGGCGGTGCTCTTCGATTTGCTGGGAGATCGCGAGGCGGCGAAGTTTTTCACAAAGATGTCGACGGCGGCCTACAGCGAACGCGAACGCGGGCACACCGGCAACTTCTTCAATGTCTTATGGGCGCTACCCGGAGTTGCTCGCGGTGGACCGCTGGCCACCGGTACCTATCTCAAGGATCAAGCGTGGTATTATGACCTGGCTCGGGGTTGGGACGGCAGCGTTGCCTATCAAGGTTCACCCGCCGGTGAAGAGGAACATGGTACCTACACCAACTGGGACTGCACCGGTGCTTATCTCCTGGCCTTCGCTCTGCCGCAGAAAGGCCTCTATCTAACAGGCAAGAAGCCGTTCTCGGTTCCGGCACTCACCCGCGCAGAGGTTGACGACGTCATCGCTGCGGGGCGTGACTATTTTTCCGTCAACGGCACGAACGCCTATGATCAACGCACGACGGAGCAACTGCTTGACGGCTTGACGAGTTGGTCACCCACCGTGCGAAAACGTTCCGCCGACGCGTTAGCCCGGCGCGAAGGTGACTTTGTCCCAACCTTGCTGAAAATGCTGACCGGTACCCATCGTGAATCTCGTTATGGAGCTTGCGAAGCGCTCGGTCGCCTTGGACCCGCGGCCGATGCGGCTGCTCCCCAGTTGCGAGCCTTACTCAAAGATTCGGACCCTTGGCTGCAGAGCCTGGCGGCTACGGCGCTACCTGCGTTGGGAAACGAGTCGCGCAAGGCCGTCGTGAGTGATCTGCTCGCGATGACCGTGCGCCCGAACCCGGCCGATCCGCGGCGTATGGCGCAGCGCGCCGCGTGTATGGCGCTGTTTTCCCCTTACCCGGGCAAGCGCGAGCCGCGCAGCATTCTGGCCGACTCGCTAGAGGGCGTTGATCGCGAGTTGCTATATCCGGCCGTTCAATCGGTGTTGCAGAACGACGACCCTGTCGCTCGCGGGTCGCTGTCGCGTATCTACGGCAAGCTGACCGACGAAGATCTAGTCGCGTTATTGCCTGCGATTGTTCAGGCGGTCGAGAAGCTTGCACCGAGCAACGAAATGTTCGGCGACGGCATCCGCCTCGCCGGTTTGGATCTCGTGTCGCGATTGCACCTCCGCGAAGGCATGCCCCTCTGCGTGTCGGTTATTGAACCGGGCCGCTGGGGTACGGGAAAGCGATTACCCAAATGCCTCGAATGCCTCAGCCGTTACGGCGTCCATGCCAAAGAGGTCATCCCACAATTGGAAGAAGTGCGACGCAAAGTTCTTGAAACCGGACGGGGCAAGGAGCAGGCGGAACAGCTGAAGCTACTCGACCAATGCCTCGCCGAAATCGCAGCCAACACGGATAAACCGACGATCCTGAATCTAAAAGATTTCACGCCACGCTCCGGTTCGCGTCGGTAATCGACGCGACCATCGTTTTTACTCCCACGCTATTGCTCCGAGCGACGTTCGTTATGAAACCTAGTCTGCGACCGTACGTGTTGATCGCACTCTTCTGCCTGTCGGGGCTTATTTTCGCGGATTTCGCGCATGCCCAACCGATGCCGCGGGAAGACGTCGTCGAAGTTCCGGCTGTTGCCGAGGGGTTGTGCGTTAGCAACGTTTTCCAATCCAACATGGTGCTGCAGCGCGACAAGCCGATTCACGTCTGGGGTTGGACCGATCCCGGCGTGCAGGTCACGGTCACGTTCGCCGGTCACCAAGCGTCGACCATGGCAGGAGAGAACCGAGCGTGGAAGATCACGCTACCCGCCGTTCCAGCGAACGGTAGCCCACAGCAGATTACGGTCAAAGACAAAAGCAAAACTCTTGTTCTCGACAACATCCTCGTCGGCGACGTTTGGGTGCTCGGAGGGCAGAGCAACATGGAGTTCGAGTTGGCGAAGGTTGAGAACGGTCCACTCGAAATCGTTTCCGCGAACTACCCGCAGATCCGCCTGCTGACCGTCCCCTACGGCCAAGGTCCGGAACTCAAACAGGGCTTTGCCCGTCTACATGAGTGGAGCGACTGGTCCGGCCGTCACTTCCGCAAGGGCGACTGGGACATCTGCACGCCGGAGACGGTCCGCGAGTTCTCGGCCATCGGATATGTTTTCGCACGTCGGGTCCACATGGCCGGGAACGTGCCCCTCGGAGTCATCGACGCCTCACGCGGCGGGACCACCGTCGAAACTTGGACGCCGTTGGCCGTGCTCCGCGCGATGGACGGCAAACCAACTAAGGCCAAGCTCGCGTCGTTTGACGACGCCGTCGCTGCGTGGAATCCGCAAACGGACCTGGAGAACCGGATCGCGCAACACCGCCAATGGATTGAGAGGCAGGCCAAAGAAGGCAAGCCGATTCCCGACGACAAGAAGCAGCCCCCCAGCGACCTCCGGCCCGGGCCGATCGGCAATCATAACTATCCCGGCCACTGCTATGCGGGCATGATCGCGCCGATCGCGGGGCTCTCGGTCAAGGGCGCGATCTTCCACCAGGGATACAACAATGCGTTCGAGGGTTCGTTCGGTGCCGAAATGTACCGCGACATCTTTCCCAAGATGATTCAAGCCTGGCGTGAGACGTTCAACGACCCGGCCATGTCGTTCGGTATCCTCTCGCTCTGTACCGAAGGTTTCCCGCAGACCCGCGACGACTATTGCGAAAAGATGTTTAACGCGGGCATCGAAATCCGCGAGGCGCACTATCGGACGTTCCTCGGCTTCTACAACGCCGGCGACAAGAACATCGGCTACACCGATACATATGACCTGCGTCGACGTTGGTACCACCCCCAACTCAAAATACCCGCCGGCGAGCGAATCGCGCGCTGGGCATTGGCTACGCAGTACGGCTTTGAGAAGCAGGTCGAGTGGAAGCCGCCGATGCTCTTGGATATGGAGAAACGCGATGGCGCGTTGCTGCTCAAAATCGACGCCGAAGTCGGCGACCCCGAAGATGGTGCGATCCAGGGCTTCGCCATCGCCGGCGAGGATCGCAGGTTTCATCCCGCCGACGTCGCCTATGCCGAAAAGGGAAAAGACAACCGCAGTCAAATTCAATACGACCGCAAACAACTCGTGCTGACCAGCCCGATG
>CAMCTH010000259.1 GCA_945877965.1 Planctomicrobium piriforme
CATCACGCGCACGGGAACGCCGGCCGCGGTGAGTTCGCGAATCGCTTGCAGCTTCGCGGTCGGTGTGCTCGTGCGAGGTTCGAGCGTGCGGGCTAACTCGGCGTCGAGCGTCGTGAGGCTGAGGTTCACAAACGCCAAGCGATCGGCCGCCATCGGCGCGAGCAGATCGATATCGCGCGTAACGAGCTTATTCTTGGTGATGATGCCGATCGCTTGCCGCGCTTCGGCCGCCACTTCGAGCAACTGCCGCGTGAGTCGGAAGTGTCGCTCGGCCGGCTGATAGCAATCGGTCACGCCCGAGAAGGCGATCAACTCGCCGGTCCACGACGATTTGCCCAATTCGGCCCGCAGCAGTTGCGGCGCTTTGAGCTTCACCATAATCCGCGACTCGAAATCGAGCCCGGCATCGAAACCCAAGAACTCGTGTCCGGGCCGGGCGTAGCAGTAGACGCAGCCATGCTCGCAGCCGCGGTAGGCGTTGACGCTGTACTTGTAATGAATGTCGGGGCTATCGTTGCTCGTCAGCAGCGATTGCGAGTCGTCGATGTAGAACTGCGTGGCGACGCGACGATCCGGCGCGAGCAACTCATCGTCGTCGGCCAAGTGCGCGAGGTCGACCTCGACGTGGATCGGCAAGAACCGATTCGGCGGAGCGGCCTCAGCGGCGCGACCCACGGCGGTTGGTAAACGATCGGCCATACGTCACCTGCGCAGCTCCTCGAATCGCATCCCACTTAAAAACGCTTAATCACGATCGTCGTGAGGGCGAAGCTCCTGCTGAGCCGTCTGGCTCTGATGAAACACGTAGTTCCGACGTTACAAAGTCGCTTCCCACTGACGCCAGCCGGCTAAGCTTCGCCGCGCCTCGTCGCGGTGGCAATACTTGCCGGCGAGTCCAGCCATATGCTCTAAGAACTGCGCAACAGCACCTCGCTGATCGCACGTGAATAGAGCGAATTTACTTTGAACAAATGCATCGAGACCGGCACCGGTATAGGGATTCAGCGAATAGATGGTTGAGTCCACCACAAAGGCTTGCGTCGTTGAATAGTTTCGCAAGATCCAGATCAAGAAAGCAGGCAAGTAGAATTGAAATGCCTCGGGACTGAAGAACGAGAGTGCGGCATGTTCAACTTGAATCACGTTCGCCGAAACGGTTCTCCAATCCGTCACGCCGTAGAAGGCCTTAATGTCGTTATCGTCATAGCAGCTGGAATGGAGAAGTTCGTGGTCGCCCGGAAAAGGAACGCCCGCGAAAGCCTTTTCAATCGCGGCAATCAATACTTCGACTTGAGCTTCGTCCGTCGACATGGGTGAATCCTCAATACAGCGGCTCGGCGGGAGCCTCGCCCTCCCGGCTTATCTCGCTCCCTACGTCACTCATTATTCGTCGTTCACCACTCCGGCATGCGAGGGCCGCCGTCGGGCAGCATCTCTTGCAAGGGGCAGCCTTCGCACTTCGGGGCCGTCTTGCAATGATCCTTGCCGACGCGGACGAGCAGTGCGTGGTACTCATTATAGAGCCGCACGTCGCTCGGCAACTCGCCGACGATGTGCTCCTGGATCATGTGATAGTCGGCGTCGAAGTCGATCCAGCCGTGTCGGGCTAGCACGCGTTGCGCGTAAGTGTCGACGACGAACGCGGGCTTCTCACCGGCATAGAGCAAGATTGCGTCGGCCGTCTCGGGCCCGACGCCGCGAACCGCCAGCAGTTCCTCGCGCAGAATATCGGGGGGTCCGTTAAACATTGCCTCGAGATCGCCGTCGCATTGCTCGACGACGAGCTTCAACAGGTTACGCAGTCGCTGCGCCTTCACGCGATAGTAACCGGCCGGGCGAATCAACTCGGCGAGTTCCTCGACCGGCAATTGGTGCAACCTGTGCGGATCGAGCACCCCCGCTTCGCGCACGTTTTCCAGGGCTTTTTCGACGTTTCGCCACGCCGTGTTCTGCACCAACACCGCCCCGACGAGTACCTCGAACTTCGTCTGCGCCGGCCACCATTGCTGCGGCCCGTACTTTGCGAACAGCTTTTCATAGGCTTCGAGCAGCACGCTCATCGTCGATTCCTTCGCGTCGTCGGTCAGCCGATTTGCGTTTGCAGTCTACAAGCGAATCGCGCGCCGAGAAAAATATTTTTCCCTTGACCGCGCCGCTGCGCAAAACGCCGCGCGTCGCGCAGCGTGCTAGCAGTTTTTTCACGGCGGATTTTTCGCATGCGAACGCGCCGCGCGCGAATGTCAAGAGTGATCGCGATGGCGAATTTGCGCCGTGGCAAAACACGCTTGGTCGTTCGCGAACGCAATCCTATAATGCGGCCCGTCACGACGACTCGCACTCCGGTGCGAACGACGCGACGACCGACACCTCGTCCGCTGCATTCGACGACTGCTACGCTCGACCGTCTCTCCGACCTACTGCATCCCGACACCCGGAAGGTTCCCGACCCGTGCCATCCGTTCGCCCGAAGGTTGCCGAGCTCGTTTTCAAGGTTTACGGTCGCCCCCTCCACCCCGAACTGTTCGACGTCCGCGACTCGCGGGTGATTGAACGGGGCGGCTATTCGGTGAAGCTCGACGTCACCGGAGCCGGGCATGTGATCACTTGGCGGTACGAAGGCCTGACGCTAACGGAAGTCGCGGCCGACGTCGCCCAGCCGCTGCCGGTCAAGCGTCGGTTGCTCTCGTACAAATTACGCGGCCAACGCCACGATCGGCTCGAATGCCGCGGCGGAGCGGCCTATCAGATGAACTTCCAGATCGAGACGGTCGAGCCCGAGCTGTTCTGGGCCTTCCAACACGAACTGACCCGCGACGCTGAACAACGGGGCCTGCTCTACTGCTTCAACTCCGACGAGCGACTGGCACTCGGGGCGTTGAGCTTCATCGGCGTCGAGTCGCGGCAACGGAGCTTGCTGGTGCAAGCGTTCCACACGTTCCCGGACGACTACGCGATCGTGAAGACGCAATCGCTGTTCGAAGTGCCGTAGAGCGATTACTTCACGCCGAGCGCAGCGCGGAACTTCGCGATGCGATCGACGATCGGCGTCGGGGCCGGCAGGTGGTATTCCGCGCCGACTGGTGCGATGCGGAGTTGCACGAAGCGCGGGCCGGGCTGTTGCAGCAACTTGCCGGCCGCGGCGCGCCACACATCGAGGCCGTCGTAACGCGAGACGCTCGGGAACCCGGCCGCGACGGCCATCCCGGTGAAATCGCAACGGGCCGCAACGCCGGCCGTCGCCTGGCCGCCGGTCACTTCGTAGAGGCCGTTGTCGAGCACGATGACGGTCAGATTCTTGGCCCCGCTCGCGACGATCGACACCAGCGAACTCAAACCCATCAGCATGCCGCCGTCGCCGTTGAAGGCGATCACTTCGCGCTGCGGCTGAGCCAAGGCCAGCCCGAGGCCGAGCATCGGCGAGTGCCCCATCGCCGACGGGAGAAATTGAAAGTCGAGCGGATGTTGCGAAAGTTTCGGCCACTCGCGGGCCGAGCCCATCGTCGTGACGACAATCTCGTCGCGGCGGACGTCTCGCAACACCTCGAGCGCGGTGAGCAACGGCATGCGCGGCAAAACAGAATCGGTCCCGACGGTCGACGGTTGAGTCATGATGGCTTACCCCTTTCCTTCGGCAAACAGCACGACGCCCGGCTTCCCCTGCTCCGCGCAAGCTCGCAAATGCCCCACGATCTGCGGCAGTTGGTCGGGCCGCTCGATCAGGGCGTAGTCGAGGTCCCACGCTTTCAAGATCGGCTCGCAAAAGCGCTTGGCCGAGTCGGTCGAGTTCGGCAGCAAGTAGCTGCGGTAACCGATGAGCGACCAAAGCGGCAGCTTCAGATCGTACAAGACGTTTCGCAAGGCGTCGCCCGACTCGAACAGGCCGGTCGATTGAATGACGACGATCGGCCGCTGACCGCCGAGGTGCAAGCCGGCCGCCACGACCCACGCTTCCCCTTCGCGACAGACGCGCACGAGTTCGAATTGCGTCGACCGCGAGAACTCCGCTTCCCAGGTGCCGAGCGTCGAGTCGGGAAGATAGACGACGTGCGTCACGCCGAGTTCGGCAAACGACGCGGCGATTTGTTGGCCGGTGAACATGGCAGTTGACGGAAGGCAGTTGACGGTTGACAGAGCCAACGGCAGCGTACCAAATCAAAACGTCGCCCGCATTTTATTTACTGTCAACCGTCAACAGTAAACCGTCAACTCGCGTGCCTCACGGCACGCGCGACGTCACCCACAGAAACGGCCGGCCCGCGTCGTCAAGGCGAACTTCATGTTTCAAGCCCGATTGAAACATCGCTTTGTCGAGGACCGCTTCGTAGCCGAGTTTTGCTTCGGGAATCTTGACCTTCACCTTCGAGGGGTCGAGCTTCTTGAGGACGAGGGCTTGTTCGTCGAACAGCATCGGCAGTTTCAATCGCTCGGCCACGACTTGGAACAATTCGCTCGCGATGAAGTCGTCGATCTGCACGTTCCGCAGCGTGAACAACTCGGGCAACACCTCGGGCAACGGCTTCTCGGGGACCCAGCCGACGGGCCAGACGTCTTGGTCCTTCGTCGCGCGGATGATCGTGTACTCCGGTCGGCCGTCCTTCCCTTTGGCCGGCACGAGCGAGAGACCTTCGCGACGCAACACGGCCGCCGCGACCGTGCCGCAGGCGAGACCTTGCAGTTCGCCCGGCACCTTCTCGGCGCGCCCCAACTCGGCGGCGACGGCAGGCTCGGCCGCGACGGGATACGTCACGCGATTGCCGAGGTTCGTTAGTACGTCGATCGGCGACTTCTGCAACGTCGAGAAATCGGCGACGCGACCGAGATCGCGACGGACCGCATCGAGCTGCTCGGGCTGCAATCCGAAGGGCGTCGGCTTCTGCCCCGGCGCAAGCGGCGCACCCGCTTCGCGCACTTTCGCCGTCCAGGCCGAGAGGCCCGCACGATCGTTGAGGCTGAACCTTCCCCCCGGCACGACGAGTTGCCCCGCGCGCGAGAGGACGCCGTAAACCTTGTGCGACTTCCCACCGACGCCGTCGCTCGATTCGACCGCGACTTTCGCGCCGCCGATCGGATTGCCGATGCGGACCGCATCGAACCCGACGCCGCCGAGGAACGCGTTCCAGCGCTGCATGTCGCCGATCGGAAAGCCGGCCTCGATCGCAGCATCGAGTTCCACGCGCCCTGCAGCCTCGCAGCGGGCTGCATCGCTCATTCCAAGCGCAAGCAACAACAACCCGATCGCCCACTGAACGCCACGTCGCATAGAACACCGTCGTCTTGGTCTATTTATCTGGTAGTGGGTCAGTTTGAATTACGATTTGCGCTTCTGCCAGATAGGAAGCCCAGCACAAGCCCCACGATTATCAGTAGGCCGCCCCAGTCTACGGACGTTGGCCCAAGATCGTTCGGCCCAAAGACGATGCCGAAGAAGAATGCGAGTGCAAGTAGCACCGCACCTACGCCTATGGCCAATCGCGAAACTAGTCTCATTGGCTCACTCGCTTCTTGTACGGCCACGCATCTTGACAAATCAGGCCGCAAAATCGCTCGATTCGTTCAAATATAACACACAGACAAATGAACCGGCCCGACCGTTGCACGCCGGCGCAGTTTTGCCACAATATCGGGTCTGATTACCGCGCACACCCGTTTTGCGGCCCAGCCGCATTTCGTTTCACTCAGGAGTTCGTCGCATGGCTCGTCCCGTCACATTGTTCACCGGCCAATGGGCCGATCTGCCGTTGGAAACGATGGCCCGCAAGACCGCCGAGTTCGGCTACAACGGCATCGAACTGGCCTGCTGGGGCGATCACTTCGAAGTGGAGAAGGCGAACAAGGACGCGAGCTACTGCCGCAAGCAGCGCGACATTCTCGAACGCAACGATCTGCAAGTGTTCGCCATCAGCGCGCACCTCGTCGGCCAAGCGGTGCTCGACAACATCGACGAACGCCACAAGCTGATCCTGCCGCCGCATGTGTGGGGCGACGGCGATCCGAAAGGCGTGAACAAGCGGGCGATCGAAGAGATGAAGGCGACGGCCCGCGCGGCGCAGAAACTCGGAGTCTCGACCGTCAACGGCTTCACCGGCTCCAGCATCTGGCATCTGCTCTACTCGTTCCCGCCGGTGTCGAACCAGATGATCGACGACGGCTACGCGTTGCTGGCCGAGCGCTGGAATCCGATCCTCGACGTCTTCGCCGAATGCGGCATCAAGTTCGCGCTCGAAGTCCATCCGACCGAAATCGCGTTCGACATCTACAGCGCGCAGCGTGCCCTCGAAGCCCTCGGCCATCGCGAAGAGTTCGGCTTCAACTTCGACCCGAGCCATTTGATTTGGCAAGGGATCGACCCGGTCGAGTTCATCCGCGCGTTCCCGGACCGGATCTATCACGTTCACATCAAGGACGCGATCACGACGTTGAACGGTCGCTCGGGCATTCTGTCGAGCCACATCAACTTCGGCGATCCGCGCCGCGGCTGGGACTTCCGCTCGCCGGGACGCGGGGCGGTGAACTTCGAAGAGATCATCCGTGCCTTGAACCAGATCAACTATCAAGGTCCGCTGTCGGTCGAGTGGGAAGACTCCGGCATGGACCGCGAACACGGCGCTCGCGAGGCAGCCGAGTTCGTGAAGAAACTCGACTTCGCACCCAGCGGCCGCGCATTCGACGCGGCGTTTGATAAGACGAAGGACAAGTAACTTCGAGTTTCATTGACTGGATTGGTCCCCTCTCCCCGCCAGGGAGAGGGATAGGGTGAGGGGTAAGAACAAGTTTCGTCATCGACGTTCAATAGCGGGCCGCCCCCTCATCCGTCCGCTGCGCGGACACCTTCTCCCTCGAGGGGAGAAGGGAAACGATTCGTAGTACTCGCAAAAACTTTCGACTTGAAATTGGGCC
>CAMCTH010000260.1 GCA_945877965.1 Planctomicrobium piriforme
CCCGCACCGTAATGCGCCGGTCCCAACGCGCGCAGGCCCTGGGCATACGACTTTTCCAAATGCTTCGGCGTCAAAATCGAGTCGGCCCCTTCGAGGCTCAGGATGTAGCCGATCGGCGTGTTCGGGGGCGGATTGTTTTTCCAGAGCGCAACGTGCTTGTTCAGCGCGGTCGCGTCGCAGATTTGCAGCATCTCGCCGGTCTCTTCCATCGCGCGATACCCCGCGAGTTGGTGCAAGAGATGGATCGGCTCGGCATGATCCTCGACGCGACGCACTTGTCGGACGAAGCATTTTGGGAAGCGCTCGATCTCTTCAAAGGTCCGGTTTGGGCGAGCCATTCGAACTGCCGTAAGCTGGTACCCGATCAACGGCAATTTGCCGACGATCAGATCAAGGCGCTGATCGATCGCGGCGCGGTGATCGGCGGAGCCCTCGACGCCTGGATGATGGTGCCGGGCTGGATTCGCGGCAAGACGACGCCGCAATCGTCGGGCGTGAAGCTGGCGCATCTGCTCGATCACTGGGATCACATCCGCGAGCTTGCCGGCGGTAAGACGACGAACATCGGCATCGGCACCGACCTCGACGGCGGTTACGGACTCGATCAATCGCCGGGCGATATCGACACGATCGCCGATCTACAACGCCTGCCCGACATGCTCAAGGAGCGCGGCTACTCGGCCGCCGATATCGAAGGGATCGCCCACGGCAACTGGATCCGCTTCTTGAACGACGCGTGGAAGAAGTAAAGAGAAATTCAGAAGTCAAAATCAGAAGTTGACAGTTTACTTCTGACTTTTGATTTCTGAATTCTGATTTTCTACAGCTTCCCTTCGGTTTCGAGCTTGAACGCGCTCTGGCTGCGTAGCTTGAATGGCGGCGGGGAGTCGGGCGGAAGCTTATCGAGGACCGCTTGCAACCGCACGCGAGCCGCAACGATTTGTGAATCATCGCTCGCGGCGAGGTTTGCCGTCTCCTCGGGATCGCGGCTTACATCGTACAACTCGCCGGTCGAGTAGAGTTTGAATCGTTCGTCGCGCACCGTGCGGTGTTTGTGATATTGGCAGAAGATCCAGTCGCGCGGCGGTTTCGCGCCGGCGTCGCCCCGCAAGTACGGCGCGAACGAGACGCCGTCGAACTCTCGGTTGGGCGATAACCCAACGCCGGCGAATTCGCAGACCGTCGGAAAGATATCCGCGAACTCCGCGAGCGGTACGGTGCGGCCGCCGGGAATCATCGCGGGGCAGTTGAAGATCAACGCCACGTCGATGCCCGCCTCTTTCAAGGTGTACAACCCACCCTGCACCTCGCGGCCGTTCTTTCGCGCCGTCAGCCGGTGCTCGCTCCCGTTGTCGGTCGCCAGCACGATGATCGTGTTCTTACGCAGGTCGAGTCGTTCCAATTCGGCGACGAGTTCGCCGATCTGCTTGTCGGCGTAGCTCACCATCTCGGCATAGATCGTTTCGAGCGGACGATTCGCGTCACGGTTCGTCGGCGTCGACACGACCGGTTCGTTCAGCGATTGGCCGTGCGTCAGGACCATGGGGCAATACAACAAGAACGGCCGCTCGCGATGTTGCTGCAAGAATGCGAAGGCGGCTTCTTGGAAAACGTCGGGTCCGTAGCGACCACTGAGGACTTCGCGTTTGCCGTCGCGGAGCACGACCGGATCCCAATAACGGCTCTCGCTGAGCGGCAGCATCGCTTGTGTCGTCGGCACGTCGTGCTCGGCAATCGCTTTCTTCCAACGGGCCCATTTCTCGTCGTCCATTTTGGCGACATCAAGTGCGTCGGGCCAGACGACGTGCGTGTCGAATCCGTGCCGCTTCAGTGCGTCGGGCTCGGCGTAGAGATCGTTGATCTGCCACTTGCCGAAGACGCCGGTCGCAAAACCGGCCGCATGCAGCACGTTCGGAAAGATCAGGTCGCGAACCGGATCGAGTCCGCCGCCGCCGTACAGGCCGGCGTCGTGATGCAGCGTGTAACCCGTGCGATAGGGGCGACGTCCCGTTAGCAGCACGACGCGGCTAGGCCCGCAGACCGGCGGCGTGTAGCAGTGTTCTGCCCGTACTCCTTCGGCCGCAAGCTTGTCAATGTTTGGCGTCTTGCCGCTCTCGCTGCCGTAGCAGCCGAGCCACTCTTGGCCGAAGTTATCGAGCAGCACGACGACGATGTTCGTCGTTCGATCGGCGGCAGAAGACGAGGAAGCTACCAGCAGCAACGATGCGACGAGGACGGCGGACAAACGCATGATCAGACTCGTAAGCGAGGGAAGTGCCGGCCTTTTTTCACTCGACGCGACTTCACTCGCGGACGCTCACTTTGTCCGCCGGCGGAAAGTCCTTGGGGATTTCCGTCAGCGTGACGTCGCCGGTCGCGGCCCACTCGCTGCCGCGGAGCAGCACGGTGATGAAGCCGACGCATTGCATCGACTCCGCGCTGTGGCCCATCGGCGTGTGGAAGACGCGTCCCTTGCCGTAGCCGACGGTCATAATCATCGGTTCGTGTTCGCCGCTGCCGCCGGTCGCTGGGTCGGCGTAGGCGGTGGCTAGCACGGTCATGTTCTCGGCCGGCCCGCGGAGTTTGTCGTACAATTCGTCCTGGGCGTGCATGAACATCGGCGGCAGGCCGCGCGTGATGGGATGTTTTTCGTCGCGGACGATGACCGCAAACGGATGCTGCTTGCCATGGTGTCCGCCGGGGCCGGATTGCGTGTCGCGCACGATCTGGCCGTCGCGAAAGCGAACGTAAGGCCCGTGCTTTTCGTTCCGCCCACCCCAACCGCCTAGGCCGATCATCTTGTTGTACTCGGACCAGTTGCCGAACGAATTGTTGGCGGCATGGATGATCGCCAATCCGCCTCCGTTCTGCACATAGTCGATGAGGGCCTGCTTCGTCGCAGCCGACCATTCATCGCCGTTGTAGTTCGAGAGGACGACGTCGTACGCCTTGAAGTTCGGCGCGAAGCCGGACATGTCCTGACCCTTTGCCGGCGACGTCGCCACATCGACCGTGAAGCGACCGCTTTCGGTCAGCCAACGCTGCATGACGGGCGTGGTCTTCGCCCAAGCATGATTGTTCTGGCCGTCGACGATCAGCAGTTTTAACTTATCTGCTGCGGTTGCCGACCAAGTGCATGAAACAAAAAGGACAAATGCGAAAATGCGATTCATGATGCAATGACTCCGGCGGTAAGTTGTCTGAGCAGTGATAGCAAGCGAAGACGCATTCAGAATTACTTCATTGATGCGATGAACATTAGCAGCCCCACGATCATTGCCACTAGCACCAACCAAAACAACTGATTCATGAAGTCAATGTGGCGATTGCAACGCTCACAAAGAAAAACTGATTCGACCCGCGTCTTTCGTGGATTGGCAAAACGAGATGGTGGAACGGAGTGGTCGACGATGTTGATGAGTCGATTCACTCCGTCGCCTTCGGCTACCTCCTCGCCGCATCGACCACAGTATCCTGCCATGTGGAAAGCCTGAGTTAAGCGGATAAAGACGCGGAGCGACGAACACATGCTCATCGCTCCGCGTTCATCATTCACCGTTTCCGGGCGACTACAGGGCCACGGTCACCGTCTTGTGCTCCGTGTAGTTCGACAACGCGGCTTCGCCCAACTCGCGGCCGAGGCCCGATTGTTTGAAACCGCCGAACGGGGCGGCGGCGTCGAAGACGTCGTAGCAGTTGATCCAAACGGTGCCGGCCCGCAGCTTCGCAGCCAAGGAGTGGGCCTTGCCGATGTCGCGAGTCCAAATGGCCGCGGCCAGGCCGTAATCGGTGTTATTCGCGCGGGCGGCGATTTCGTCCAAGTCCTTGAACTTCAAGATCGACATGACCGGCCCGAAGATTTCTTCCTGAGCGATCTTCATTTCGTCCTTCACGCCGGTGAACAACGTCGGCTGCACATAGAAGCCCTTGTCGCCGTGGCGACCGCCGCCGGTCAGGCATTGAGCCCCTTGCTGCTTGCCGCTTTCGATGTAGCCCAGGATCTTGTCGAACTGCTCTTTGTTGACCTGCGGTCCTTGCTCGGTCTCCGGGTCGAGCGGGTCGCCGAGTTTGCGCGACTTGTTGATCGCCATGATCTGCTCGACGAACTTGTCGTGAATCTTTTCCTGCACGAACAGCCGGCTCCCGGCGCAGCAGCATTGCCCTTGGTTGAAATAGAGGCCGAAGTGCGCCCCGGCGACGGCCGCGTTGAGATCGCAATCTTCGAACACAATGTTCGGGCTCTTGCCGCCGAGTTCCAGCGTCACGCGCTTCATCGATGCCGCGGCGTCGCGCATGATGATCTTGCCGACTTCGGTGCTGCCGGTGAACGCGACCTTGTCGACGCCCGGATGTTTGACGAGCGCCGCCCCGGCCGACGGACCGTATCCCGGTACGACGTTGATCACGCCGTCGGGAATGCCGGCCTTCTGTGCGAGTCGCGCCATCCGCAAGCACGTGAGCGGCGTTTGTTCGGCCGGCTTCATCACGATCGTGCAACCCGTGGCGAGCGCAGGGCCCCATTTCCAGGCGACCATTAACATAGGAAAATTCCACGGAATGATCTGGCCGACGACGCCGACCGGTTCCTTCCGCGTGTAGGTGAAGTACGGGCCGCGGACCGGGATCGTCTGCCCGTGGATCTTGTCGGCGTAGCCGGCGTAGTATCGCAACGCGTCGATCGTCAGCGGCAGGTCGGCCGCGCGCGAATCGCGGATCGGCTTGCCGTTGTCGAGCGATTCGAGGGCCGCCAACTCGTCGAGTTCCGATTCAATTAAATCGGCCAGCTTGTAGATGAGCTTGCCCCGATCGCGGGCGTCCATCCGCGACCATTCGCCGCCGTCGAATTGTTTGCGAGCCGCTTTTACCGCGGCGTCGATATCGGCCGCATCCCCCTCGGCCACGCGCGCAATCAGCTCTTCCGTTGCCGGATTATGCGTTTCGAAGGTCTTGCCGCTCTGGGCGGGCGTCCAGCGACCGCCGATGAAACATTCGGTCTGTTGAATCTTGGGACGGGCAACGGGCTTGGTTGCGGTGGCCATAGGAGAATCCTCCGAACAAGTGGGGGTGCAAATTGCGATCGGGGAAAGCGTGCGCGTTAGGCGGACCTGCCGGTTTATTGTACCGGCTTGCGAAACGACTCGCCAACTTGACAGTCTTGCGGGCCGCGCTTCCAATCAGGCTTTCCTATCCGTCGGCTTGCGCCGATGGCTCGACTCCGACGAAGCCTGGTCTTACGGGAGACTGAAAAGCGTGAAAGATTTCGAGTATGCCGCCGCCAAGACGGTCGATGAGGCGGTCGGATTGCTGGCTTCCAAAGGGGACCGAGCCAAGGTCTTGGCCGGCGGGACCGACATCATCGTCCAGCTGCGCGAAACGGGCCGCGAGGCCGATCTCGTCGTCGACGTCAAAAAGATTCCCGAACTGGTGAAGTACGAACTTTCGCCGGCGGGCGGGTTGAAGCTCGGCGCGAGCGTGCCGTGCTACAAGATTTACGAAGACGAGAAGCTGAAGTCGGCGTATCCCGCGCTGGCCGACTCGGCCCGGATCATCGGCGGCTGGCAGATTCAGAGTCGTGCAAGCATCGGCGGCAACCTCTGCAATTCGTCGCCGGCTGCGGACAGCATTCCCGCGCTGATCGTACTCGACGCGAAGTGCCACATCGCCGGCCCGGGCGGACGACGGACTGTGGCGGTCGCCGAGTTCTGCACGGCACCGGGGAAGAATGTTCTTCAACAGGGTGAGTTACTGACGGCGTTGGAGTTCGCTCCGACGCAAAAGGGAGACGGCAGTCATTACCTGCGGTTCATCCCGCGGAACGAAATGGACATTGCGGTCGTGGGGTGCGGGGCCTGGATTCGTCTCGATGCGAGCGGCAAGACGATCACCGCCGCGCGGATCGCGCTCGGAGCCGTCGGTCCGAAGCCGCTGTTTGCCGCCGAGGCGAGCACGTTCCTGACAGGCAAACCGGCCACGCCCGAGACTTTCGCCCAAGCCGGCGAGTTGGCGAAAAAAATCGCCACACCGATCAGCGACATGCGCGGCCCGGCCGAGTATCGCACGCACTTGGTCGGCGTGCTCGTCGTCCGAGCGCTGACCAAGGCCCTCGAACGAGCGACGCAGAAATGATGAGCGATAAGTGCTAAATGATAAATGCAGAGCTCGTCTGAGATTTATCACTTATCAATTCGCATTTAGCATTTGAACCAGACAAACAGACAGCACTCAAAATCGACTTATTCCAACTCATGACTAAAAAGCTTCACGTCACGACGACGATCAACGGCGAGCAGACCGAGTTTCTTTGTGAAGCTCGCCAGAGCCTACTCGAAGTGCTTCGCGAGACCGTCCGACTGACCGGTTCCAAAGAAGGCTGTAACAACGGCAACTGCGGGGCCTGCACCGTGCTGGTCGACGGTCTGCCGGTGAACAGTTGCCTCATGCTCGGCGTCGAGGCCGAGGGGTGCAACATCACGACGATCGAAGGGATCGGCGAGACGCAGCATCTGCATCCGCTGCAAAAATGCTTCCTCGAAGGGGCCGCGTTGCAATGCGGCATCTGCACGCCCGGCTTCATCGTCACGTCGAAGGCGCTGCTCGATAAGCATCCGAATCCGACGGAAGAACAAGTTCGCTTCGAACTCTCCAATAACCTCTGCCGCTGCACCGGCTACGACAAGATCGTGCGGGCCGTGCTTGAAGCGGCGAAGATCAAACAAACTGTTTAACGGAATTTGAGCTATGACGAAGCCCTTGAAGGTTATTGGAACTCGCCCGATACGGCACGACGGCGTCGACAAGGTCACAGGTCGGGCCGTCTCTGGGAACGACATCAACTTGCCCGGCATGGCGTACGGCAAGGTGCTGCGAAGCCCGCACGCGCATGCGCTGATCAA
>CAMCTH010000261.1 GCA_945877965.1 Planctomicrobium piriforme
AAACCCAGCCCACCTGCGGAATCGTCCAACCCGCTCCGGCCTGCGTCAACGGCACATTGAAGACGCTAAACCCATAGACTTCGCCGATACACATGTGAACGGAAATAGCGGCGGGGGGAACCAACCAGCGGTTGAAACCGGGGCGGGCGACGGTGACCTCACGAACAAGGAACTTCATAACGTCAAATTTAGTGGAGATGTTTCACGAAGCCTACCTACCCGCTTGAATCAACTCCGTTACCGTGAAAGCAACCCCTTCGATCTGCACACATGAGTCGACTCGCTGCTGATAGAACAGGCCCCGGACATGGACGCTGAGTCGCTGGAGCGACGCATCGGCGAACTCTCTGAAGTGCCCTGACGGCGACTCCGTTTTCCGTACTTCTCACGGGCATCAATGTGGAACCCAATCAAAATGGCGGTCACTACCTTCAACGCGATACTGTACCTTAGCGGAACGGCGAGTGATCGTTGTAAAGCGAACGTCAGGACGAGGAGCGGCCGCAAAGGATTTCGTACGGCGGTGCGCCGTGCCCACTAACGCTTCACGATCGCGGCCTCAAAGGCCTTCGCCTGGGGGTCGTCGGTCCTCTTCATGTGGGCAAGTAACTTCTGACTCAACTCCGCCACATCGTTCGCGTACTTTGGGTCATTAACAAGGTTCTTCCGTTCGCTCGGATCGGCCGCGATATCGAAGAGCATCAGCGTTTCGCCATCGACAAGTTGCTTCACTCTCGCTTGAATCGTCGGGTCCGTCGAAGCGTTCATTGCGGCAAAGCTCAAGCCGCTCATCGCCTCGACGCGGAACGTGTTTGGGCCGCCGACCCACGCATGAAACATCAGCGCGCGGTCCTTCGTGCGGATGCAGCGCTGAGCGAATGACTTCCCGCTACTCACCGTGTTAACGTGCGTGATGACGAAGTCGCGGTCGGGCTGCATCTCATTCTGGAGGAGCGGCACCCAGGAGCGTCCATCCATGCCTGCCGGCGGCTCCACGTCGAGCAACTCCAGCAGAGACGGCATCACATCCACGCTGCTCACAAACTCCGTGTGAGTCCGCGGCTCCTGCATGCCGGGGATGCGGATCAGCACCGGAGACCAAGTGCCGTTCAGGTAGACGGTCGCTTTCGAGAAGGGGAACGGCATCCCGTGATCCGACATGAAAACCACAATCGTGTCCGCGTCGCGACCTGCGGCGGCCAGTTCCTCCATCACGAGACCGAACGCGACGTCAAACCGACTCACGCTAGAGTAGTACTGCGCGACTTCATCGCGGACGCGGGGGATGTCTTCGAGGAATACCGGGACTGTCACCTCGTTCGGCTTGACGACCTTAGCCCCGTCGAGCAGTTCGTTGCCCTTCGCCATTTTACCGGAGCCGTCAATGAACGGCCGGTGCGGGTCACAGATGTTGGTGTTGATGAAGAACGGCTTCTTTTCTTGCGCGGCGACGGCCAACATCTCGCGGAACTTCTCGGCGAACTTCGTTGGTTGCTTGCCGAGTGCTTGTTCGCCGATGGCGTGCCAGGGAAACTTGTCGGCGGGAGCCATGTGCGCAGTCTTGGCGATGGCAGCGGTGTAGTACCCCTTGTCACGGAGTACCTCGACGAGTGTCGGCACGTCGCGCCGGATTGGATTGAACCCGAACGCGCCGTTGCGATGCGGGACGCGCCCCGTCATCAACGCCGACCTGCCCGGCTGGCAGATCGGCACCGTGACATGACTATTGACGAACTGATGGGCGCTCTTTGCGAATGCGTCGAGGTGAGGCGTAGTGCCGAGCGTGTTGCCGTTCCACCCGCCGGAGTCGGCATTCATGTCGTCGGCCGTGATAACAAGCAAATTCAAAGGCTTGGCTGCATCCGCAGCAAACGAGCCGGAGGCGGAAAGCGCAAGAAGGAGAGTGATGACGATGCGTTGCATGCAAAGCTCTGCTGTGAGTTGATCCGCGATTCACCATTCAACTTGAGCTTGGAACCGATCCCCGCTCGGAACGCCGGTCATATTATCAACGCGTCCCCTCCCCTTGTGACTAGCGCGGAATGAATTTCCATCGTTTTTTTTCGTCCTGACGCCGACTACTTGCTTCGACGACTGGACTGGGGACTGCAGCGGCTGTTTTGCAGCCTTCCACGCGAGCATCGCGCAAACTGTGCGTCGGCCGCTCGATAAGCTCGGATAGATTAAGTGCCACGGGACAAAACCGGAAGGAAGTATCACGGCGAGCGGTGGCACGCAGTGATTCCGAGGTTTTGTCTCGACGTTCTAAGTTCATCCGCAGACCTCACCGGCAATTCCCTGACCGGCGCTGGTCGCTCTTTGCACTTCGGCAGATGATATAGTCACCGATGCTCTACGGCCCACTGCCCCCAACCGTTCGTCACGACAACGGACATCGACGATGCCCAACGTCAAGAAATATTACTGCTGTACCGTTGCCGTCGTGTTGCTGCTCGCGCACGGCGCGGCGCAAGGGGTCGAGCCGAATCCGGCGGCGAAGCTCGACCTGTTGATCGTTGCGCCGCATTCCGACGACGAAGCGATCGGCTGTGCGGCAGTCCTCATGCGGGCAATTGCCGAGCAGAAACGACCGGGGGTCGTCATACTCACCGCCGGCGACGGCTTTCCCAAAGCGGCCGCGGCGATCGCCAAGAAGCCCGTTGATCAATTAACCGCCGACAACTTTCTGGCCTTGGCCGCACTGAGGCAGCGTCATTCGGTGGAGGCAATGCGGCGACTCGGCGTACGCGAACAAGATTTATTTTTCCTTGGTTATCCCGACGGCGGATTGGCGGACGTATATGAGGCCGCGGACGATACCCCGTATCGGCAACCGTTCACCGGCCGGACGGAAACCTACGGACCCCTCGTCGCCGACTATCATCAGCGAATCCATGGCCGACCGGCTAAGTATGTGCGCGACTCGGTCGTCGGCGACTTGGCAGAGATCATTCGCACCCGTCGGCCGCAGGCAATTTACGTCACGAGCCATGCCGATGAGCATTCCGATCATCGCTTTGCTGAGCGGTATGTCGTCGACGCCGCGCGGGCGGAGAACTATCAGGGGGCGTTGTGGGGATACGTCGTCCACGGCGCTCCGACATCGCCGCTGCCCGACGTGCGATTGACGCTGACCAAGCGAGAATTCGAACTCAAGCGTGAATTGCTTGAGTCGTACGAAGTCGGTGTCTCGCCGGTTCACGATTCTCTAGCGGAGACTTACGCTCTTCCCGAAGAATCGTTCTGGAAGTTGTCTCTGCTTGAAGAACCTACGAAATAGTTCGATTTGCCCCACCAGTTTTTCTTCCACTCCGACGGTCCACCGATCTTGGCGCCGTCGGTATTGGGCCGTAACTCCCAAACCGCCCCGGTTCCAGCTTAGGCGAAACGGAACGGTCTCATCCTACCCCTAAAAAGTCGACGGGGGTCTCACGGACCCCCGTCGATTAAGCTGTACGGCACTTGCCTCGTTCTAAGCCAACTCGCTGAGCAGCCGACGATCGTCGAGCAGATACATGGGTCGGCCGGAGTTATCGCGAATTACCGTCGACGGGTCGATGCCCAAGTGACGATAGATAGACGCCAGCACGTTGCTCTGCGTGATCGGCATCCCCTTCGGGCGACTGCCGGTGGAATCGCTCTCGCCGATGACTTGACCTTGGCCGAGCGCACCGCCGAGCAACGAGAACCCGGACGACGGCCAGTGGTCGCGACCGGCGTTCATGTTGATCCGCGGCGTGCGGCCGAATTCACCGGCCATTAAGACGGCGACGTCGTTGGCGAGACCACGGTCGTGCAGGTCGGTCACCAAGGCGTGAATGCCTTGATCGATCCGCGGTAGTTGCTTCCGCATTGAAGTAAAGTTATTGGCGTGAGTATCCCAACCACCCGTGCTCAAGGTGACGACCGACACGCCGGCTTCGACCAATCGTCGAGCCTTGAGAAACGATTCGTTCTCTCTACCGTACTTGGCATGCGTCGCTGCGGACTCGCGCGAGACGTCGAACGCTTCGCGGGCCTTGGGCGACGTAACCATATCCAGCGCACGCTCTGTAAAGGAATCGACGCCGGCCAAGGAGCCGTCCACGTCAATGTCGCGCCGGATTTTGTCGAGCGTGTCGCGCAATGCTTTGCGATCAGCCAGCCGATTCAAGTTCACGTCCGACACGAGACTGAGGTTTTTCATTCCTTCGCCCGAGGGAGAGAACGGCTTGTGCGCCTCACCGACATAATGCGGATTCTCCGCGTCCCGGGCGTTGCTCATCATGCTGACGTAAGGCGGCAGCGAACTTTTCCGGCCGCGCAGGTAGCTCACGACCGAGCCCAGCGGCGGACGCATGGCCTTGTTATGAAACCCGGTCAACGTGCCGTGGGCACTGTGCTCGTTGGAGGTGACCATGCCGCGAACGATGGAGAGTTTATCGGCGATCTGCGCTTGCATGGGCATCAGTTCGCAAATCTCCATGCCCGGCACGTTCGTCTGAATCGGATCGAACTCGCCGCGGTATTCCGTAGCCGCTTGGGGCTTGAGATCATAGGTGTCGAGGTGGGTCGGCCCGCCCGGCAGATAGATCATGATGACGCTCTTGGGCGACTCGCTCACACCGGCCTGAGCCCTTAACCGCAGTAGGTCGGCCAACGATAATCCGGCGATCGAAAGGGCGCCCACCCCCAGGAAATCGCGTCGCGAAACGCCGTCGCAGAAGGGGCGATTACGACCGAAGAACGTCAGCATGGGAAGACTCCTTGGCGGGAAGAAAGCGCTGGAAAACGATCAACCGACTCCCGCAACGCTCGGAGAGCCGAGCACAGCCACGGAAGGAGACGGTCGGATTTCGATGAACTGCTACCGATGCGTCAGCTTGAGAACCCATTATCAAGCTTTGATGCGATCGCGTCAATTTTATTTAGTCGGCCGACGTCGTCGGTCTAGACATGTTGCCGCTGGGCGGTGCTCGGGGGACTAATCGGAGCGAATATGAGGTCGGCCTTTGGGAGAACGAACTGCAACTGTCCGCCCCCACTCGCATCATCCCGAGTTTTAGGGCGGAATTGAAAATATGCCCGAGATCGCGGTCGCCGAAATGGCCTGCGACTGGTACGCCCGCAGCCAGGAGTTCGGCAACGGCTTTCGCGAATTGATTGCCGCTCAAGCCGTCGAGAAGTATCAAATCAATCTCGCAGGCGAACACTATGGCTGGATCAAGAGCTGCGTCGAGCTTTTGCTGGAAGATCAATTCGTCCGCTGAGCATCACCGCCTGCCGACGATCACATCGCCCCTACGCTAGCCTTCGTCTCCTTCGACATAGGCGGCCAAGAGATCCATCGTCGATACCACGCCGACGGCTCGCTGCTGATCGTCGAGCACTACTAAGCGATGCACTCGATTGCGAAGTATCAGTTGTGCGGCAAACTGAACCGAACTCTCGATTCCAACCGAAATCGGATCGGTTGACATCCAATCTTGCACCTGCTCGGTCAATAAATCTGCGTGTTCGAGTTTTTCAACCAAGGCCTCGTGATCGAGTCCGCCCGTTTCTGACAGAGCATTCAGCTCGTCGCTCAGATCCTTGGCAACGCCCAACAGATCGGTAACCGAGATCACGCCGACGCAATGCTGCCGAACGTCTACGACCGGCAAAGCCGTGACGCGATTCTCCAGCATCACGGCAAGCGCCTCGCGCAGCGTACTTCGGGGAGCGATCGAGACGAGACCGCTGCTGATGATCTCCTTCAAGGGAGTACGCGATTTGCTCATCATTGCCTCTCCACTGCTGCGGGTGAAACGAGACGGATCGAGTAGCGGATTGTCGGAGTCAGGGCCTGACGCGCTGTACAAGGCGGACTTCGCCGATTGATACGCTCCGAGAGTCAGAAGTGAACTTACTGTTGAGCACTCAAAGGTAGAATGACTCCGCCTTCGCCGTCGATTCTTCTGCGATCGACATCGGCTTGCTTCGTGGCTTGCGAGACGTCACGGACGTACTCATGGCACGTGACGCACGTCGACGTCAAATGCTGATAGGTGAAGAAGGCGCCTTCTGCATTCTTTTCGTTCGCCAGCCGAATCAGTTTCTCCGACAGCCGCCGAAACTCGGCGCTGTAGTGCTCATAAACGGCGTCTTGCTTAGTAGAATGCCATTCTTCGATGTCGTGAAGCTGCCGAGCGCCGCGACCGATCAAATCGAAGTCGCCGTACATGAGTCCTTCGAGGGTCTGTTGCGAGGCCGCGAGCTTAGCCCGCATTAAAAGGGCGTCTCGCTGTCCATCTTTTGCCGGATCGGCGGCGCGACTTCTCAGCACCCCCAAGAGACTCCCTACAACCAGAAGGCTGCCTACCGTCACGACGCCGATCTTCATGGATTAACTCCCGCGGTTAAAGCCGTGTGCCGGAATTGCTGAGCGAACTTGAGACGACGGCGGCACGTTCGAGTTCTACCCTATTCTCCAGTATCGGACATCACGAAGAACCGCATGACCTGACGTCGGCATGCGAGCGGAGTTGGTACGCAATCACCGCTCGAACTCCGACTTGTAAACGAAGCAGGCAGGCGCAACGGAGACCGAGCTCAATTGTCTCAGCAATGCGTGCGAAAAAGGATCGCCGGCAAGGCCGGTTGCGCCCTGTAGACTTCCGAAAGCTTCGTGTGAGTGTGCGTCGTCTGTCAGCAGCACAGGGCGTAAACGCTCGGATGCGATTTTCCTTCACCCGCGCACCCATCGACGGGTGCCCCCCACGGCCAGCGCGCATAGCTGGGAAGCCCTGGCAGGCTGGCGCATTTTCGATTGAGCTGCTACACCATGTTCTGGCTGAGCGTTCTGCGGATTGATTGGTGATTGAGCCACGATCCCGGCAGGCGCAGTAACCAGGAGGTGTCGCAT
>CAMCTH010000262.1 GCA_945877965.1 Planctomicrobium piriforme
AGAGCCAACCGGCCAGTTGCCCGTTGCGGGCCGTCGGCGGCTGGTCGCAGAGTTGCAAGAAGACATGCTGCACGACGTCGCGGGCCGCATGCTCGTCGCCGGTCAGGCGGGCGGCGTAGCGAGTGAGACTCGATTCGTGCTGCCCCAACGCCTCGAGCACCCGTTCGCGATGGACCGATTCGTGCGGCTCCTGTTCGTCATAGCCCGACTCGGCCGTGGGTACCTTGTCATCATCATCTGGAGAGATGTCATCCTGAGATCTGCCGTCGCTTGTCGCGTTCATCGCAGGAACTCCGTCCCAGAGAGGCCGCCGCCCTTACCTGTAGTAGACGCCACCGTCGGCCGATTTGTTACAGGGATTTTGTCGTTTCCGAGCCGGCAGTTCGGCCGAACCGTTGACCAGCGTGCCGGGAAGCGGGACATTAGCCGTTTCAAGTGCTTTCGACGACTCGCCGCCCCCCTGCCCGCCCGCCATTTTGCCTCTGTAAGCCACGAGTTCCCCTAACCACATCCTATCCCCGCATGCATCATCTTTCGAATCTCACAACCGAGCGACCGACCTTCGTCACGCATTTGGAATGCGGTCTCAAAGGAGATCGCTACCCGGCCGACCAACTGCACGGCCTCTCGCAGGCCGGTCGGCCGCTGCTGGTTCGCTACGATCTGCCGGCGCTGGCCGGTGCCGTTTCGAAAGACGAACTGCGCGCTCGCCCCGCCGATATTTGGCGCTATCGCGAGTTCCTCCCGGTACGACGTCGCGAGAATATCGTCAGCCTCGGCGAAGTGCTGACGCCGCTCCTCCCCTGCCCCACGTTGCAAACCGGCCGCGGCGAGATTTTTATCAAAGACGAAGGCCGACTACCGACCGCGTCGTTCAAAGCGCGCGGGCTTTGCCTCGCGGTGTCGATGGCCAAGGAACTCGGCGTGAAGCAGATCGCCATGCCGACAAACGGCAACGCCGGCGCGGCGCTCGCCGCCTATGCGACTCGCGCGGGGATCGAGACGTTCGTCTTCTGTCCCGCCGACACGCCGGAGGTCAACGTCCGTGAGATCGGTGCCCAAGGGGCGAAGGTCTGGCGCGTGAACGGCCTCATCAACGATTGCGGCCGCATCGTCGGTCAAGGCAAGGAGCCGATGGGGTGGTTCGATCTCTCGACGCTCAAAGAGCCGTACCGCATCGAAGGCAAAAAGACGATGGGCCTCGAACTCGCCGAGCAGTTCGACTGGCAATTGCCCGACGTCATCTTGTACCCGACCGGCGGCGGCACGGGACTCATCGGCATGTGGAAGGCGTTCGAGGAATTGAAAGCGATTGGCTGGCTCACCGGCAAGTTGCCGCGGATGGTCGCCGTACAAGCGACCGGCTGTGCACCGATCGTAAAGGCATTTGAGCAAGGCACTGAATTCGCCGAGTTATTTCCGAACGCGCACACCGTCGCATCGGGCATTCGCGTGCCGGTCGCCGTCGGCGATTTCCTGATGCTCCGCGCGATCCGCGAAAGCAACGGCTTCGCGATCGCCGTCGAGGACGAGTCGATCTTGAAAGCGCGAGACACGGTCGCCGCGCGCGAAGGTTTTTTGATGTGTCCCGAAGGCGCGGCCTGTTATGCCGCCTACGAACAAGCGCGGGCTGCAGGCCGAATCGACGCCGACGAGTCGTGCGTGCTCTTCAACTGCGCCAGCGGCCTGAAATACGAACTCCCGCCGCAAACGGGACGACTCGATTGCACGAAACCAATCGACTATGCTGCGTTGAAATAGCACAGTGCTTCGCAATCCAACCAACAAGCTAAAACGACAACCATGTCCCTCACCGCCAAGCTCGAAGAACTCAATCTCACGCTGCCGACGCCGCCGAAACCTGTCGCTTCGTACGTACCGTGCGTTCGAACCGGCAATCTCGTCGTCGTCAGCGGTCAGTTGCCCAGCGTCGACGGTAAGTTGCTGTGCACCGGTAAGGTTCCGACCGCCGTCACGTTGGAGCAGGCGCAGATGTGCGCTCGCCAATGCGTGCTCAACGGTTTGGCGATTCTGCTGGCGGAACTCGGCGGCGATGAGTCGAAGCTCGTCCGCGTCGTGCGCGTCGGTGCGTTTGTGCAATGTGCCGACGACTACACCGCCCAACCGCAAGTCGCCAACGGCGCAAGCGACCTGCTCGTCCAACTGTTAGGCGACGCCGGACGTCACGCCCGCGCTGCGGTCGGCGTCAACGCGCTGCCGCTCGGTGCACCGGTCGAAATCGAGTTCACCTTCGAAGTTCGCTAGAAGTCGTCCATCGTCGCACTAATTGCGTGGAAGGATATCGCCATGCCTGAACCGTCGCTGACCTCGCTTTCGGAGTTTCGCGAATTGGTTGTGACGACCGATGCCTTCGGCCCGGAACGGAAGGCGGTGAAGTACCGATTTCTCGCCCCCGACGAAGTCCGGCCCGATGCGAAGTTCCCGCTCGTCTTGTTCTTGCACGGCGCGGGAGAACGAGGCAACGACAATCGCAAGCAACTGCTGTATCTGCCCGACACGCTCTCGCAGATTCCGAATCGCAAACGCTATCCCTGCTTCGCAGTTGCGCCGCAGTGCCCGCAGAACATGAAGTGGGTCGACGTGCCGTGGGACGAAGAGGCGTCGCCGCCGCAACCGGCTGCGAGCGGGCCGATGAAGATGGTGCTGGCGATCTTGGACGAAGTGCTGCACACCTGGCCGATCGATCCGACGCGCATCTATTTGACGGGCCTATCGATGGGAGGTTTCGGGGCCTGGGATTTGGCCATGCGTCGGCCGAAGCAGTTCGCGGCCGTCGCTCCGCTGTGCGGCGGCGGCGATGAACTGCAAGCAGCGTTGCTCAAGGACGTGCCGATCTGGGCCGTGCACGGTGAGATGGATGCGGCCGTGCCGGTCAATCGGAGCCGACGGATGATCAAGGCGATTGAAAACGCCGGCGGCAAACCGAAGTACACCGAGCTACCCGGCGTCGGTCACAACTGCTGGTCGAAGGCATATGCCCCGGACTTCGGTCTGCTCGATTGGATGTTCGAACAACGACGGGCCGGAGTCTAGTCGCGTCGGCGTTCGATCGCCTGAGGACGTTACTTCGCCGGGATCAACTGCACGGCATCGACGACCACATGGCCGTCGGTACCGGTGGTTTCGATAGTCACTGTTGCCGGCGTCGTCGCGTCGAAACTGAGGACGTCGAGCTTGTGAAATAGCCCGTCGATTTCCGGGGCCTTCTTTTGGTTCACTGTGTAGCGATGTTCGCCATCGGCGGCCGCAACGGTCACCGGGACGTTCGTCGCCCGGTTCGATTGCACGGGATACGACACGCGAACCTCGTACTTGCCGGCCGTCTTGATCGGCAACGTGAACACGGCCCGGAGTCGCCCCTTGTTCAAATCGTGGTCATGGCGATAGCCCTGCCCGACGTAGCCCGGAATCGTCGCGCCAACGGTCCATTCGCCGATAAACTCCGCTTGGGAGTCGTCGACGACCACACCCGGCAACGACGTGGCCGCCGCACCGCTAACTTTTTTGGGGCCGGTCCATTCGAGAATTTGTTGATCGGCCAAGAGTCGTTCACGGAGCTTCGCGTAGTCGACCTGTTGGACGTCGGAGTTCGATTCGATCGCCAACGAAGCCGCCGTCGCCACCGACTGACCGAGGACCATGAAGACCGGCTCCATCCGAATCGAGCCGTACGCAATGTGCGAAGCCGACAAGCAGACCGGCACCAGCAAGTTACCGCACTCCGTTTGTTGCGGCAGCAGCGACTTGTACGAGATCGCATACGGCGAGAAACCGCCGACTTCGACGTTCCCTTCGTTCATCGCGAAGCCGTCTTTCACATACCGCTGCACGTTGTGCGAGTCCATCGTGTAGGCGGCGAGACCGACCGAGTCGTCGACCTTCACCGTGCCGCGGCAGTTATGCTCGGTCATCACATACGCGCCGATCATTCGTCGTGCTTCGCGCACATAGAGCTGATTCGGCCAATGATGCGTGTCGACGAACTCATCCTTCGACAGTCCCCACCGAGCGCACTGTTCGCGAATCTTCTCAGGCACCCGCGGATCGTTCGCCAAGAAGTAGCACCAGCCTTGCTGATACTGGATGTGTTCGTTCCAGATCTTCTCGCGGGTCGCGTAGTCGCCGTCGGGATAGTCGTAATTCATCCCGATATTGTCCGACGAGAACGCGCCGTTGTTGTTCGTGTCGGTCTTGCGGTTGGGCATCCCTTGCGGTGCACCAAGTCCGTCCCACTGCCCGGCGAGAATCGTCCGGAGCGCGAGTTCATACCGCAGCGGGTCGTAACCGGCCGGCTTCGGGAACGGCACACGGTTCTCCGGTGCGTCGGTCAGACACATGCGAAAGTTGTACGCCTGCACGCGATGATCACCCGCCCCGGCTTCCCCCGGCGGACCGTCGTGAACACCCGGCAGCAACCCGCTCGTCGGATCGCCCGGCTTCAAATAGGGGTCGACCTTCACTTTGAACTGATGATTCTTGTTATTGTAATAGGCACCGTTGAGCGTCTCGTCGTAGACCGCATTCGCCTCGCGGCCGACGTGATACTTCACCCCCGCCTTCGCCAGCAGATCGCCTTCGTACGTCGCATCGATGAAGACCTTGGCCGTGAACGTGCGGCCGCTTTCCATCGTGATGCTCGTGATGCGGTTCCCTTGCTTCTTGACGCCGTTCTTCAAGTCGAGACGTTCACCGAAGATGATCGGCACGGAGACCTCTTCCAGCATCTCGCGAAAGATTCGTTCAGCCACGCGCGGCTCGAAGGTCCACATCGTGTCTTCGTTGGGATCGAAACGTCCCTTCTTGCGGGCCACGTATTCGTCGAACGTTTCTTGCGACCACGTGTCGGCCGCCGAGTAATGCTTGCGAATGCGGCGATAGAACTCGCGCGACATTCCGCCGATCGCCCCTTTGTTGCCGATGTCGGTCGCACCAAGCCCGCCGGAAGTGAGTCCGCCGACGTGCTTACCCGGCTCGATGATGACGACCGAGCGACCGAGCTTGGCCGCTTGCACGGCGGCCGTCACACCGCCGCTGGTTGCACCGTAAACGACGATGTCGTGCTTGGGCGGTTCATCGGCCGCGGCGACCGACGATAGAGCGAGCAAAGACAAACAGGCAACGAGACAGCGTGAAACGAGCATGGCAACCTCACGAACAAACGGGGCGATGAACCGTCGGAAACCGACGGAGGCGATGCGTCGCATGGTACTCGCCGAGCGGCGAAGTCGCAAACCGCCCATGAGAGCCGGCTAGCGAATGAATTCAATCCGCGATTGCCCCGCGACGACGGTCCGCAACAGGACCGCACGCTCGTCCAATAGCGCGGCATAAGGATCGCTCTCGTCCGGCACCTCGGCGACGACGACGAAATCGGCCTGCTTGCCGACTTCGAGCGTGCCGACGTCGCGTTCGACGCCGAGCGCCCACGCTCCGTCGAACGTACCGAGCCGGACGATGCGCTCGGACGAAAGGTTCGGGAACGTACGATGGAGACAGCGCAACTCCGCGCGGAGATCGAGATCCGGATTCGTGCAACGACCGTCGGTCCCCACGGCGACGGCGGCGCCGGCGGCGAGAAGTTTCTCGAGCGGGTGCCGAGCATGTCCGAAATAAGCATGCGTCCGCGGGCAATAGACGGTCGTCATCCGGTCGGCCTGTGCAGCGAGAAAGTCGATTTCGTCGTCGGCGAAGTAATTACCGTGGATGAGGAGCGTTCGCGGTGCGCCGCTCAATGTTTTCAAATAGTCGAGCGGGCGACTCTTCGGCGGAATCGCCGTTGCGTCCCAGGCACCGATCTCGCGCAGCAAATCGACGAGCGGCCCCGTGCCGTCGCGCAGCAGTTCCAACTCCTCGGGCGATTCCGCGAGATGAAACGCCAACGGCACGCCCTGCTCGGTCGAACGGGCAACGGCCGACTCGACGAGGCTCGGCCGCACCGTGTACGGTGCATGCGGACTGATGCCGCGACGAACGCCGGCGGCATCTCCGGCGGCGAGAAACTCGTCGAGCGAAGCAAGCTTCGCAACGGCTCGCGACTCGGAGAGGCCGATCAATTCCATGAACGCCGTTACGTTCGGGCCGCGGGGCGGTCGTTCGAAAAGCTGTCGCGGTACCGTCGATGCGATCTCGCCGACCGTCGTGACGCCCGCCGCGAGCGACTCTTGCAATCCAGCGACGACGGCCGGCTGCGGATCGAACGGCCCTTCACGACGGAAGGCAATCACCTCGCGCAGCCAACTCGCGAAGTTCATCCCTGCCGTGCCGAGCGGCTTCGTCAGCCCGCTGAACTCCAAATGCGTATGGGCGTTGACGAAGCCGGGGGCGATGAGGGCGTCACCGAGATCAACGACGCGCCCGGTCGCGATCCGCCGCGGACCGACGGCCGCGATTTTGCCCCCCTGCACGACGATGCAACCGCCGTCGAGAGGAGGGCCGGCGAGCGTCACGATCCGTCGCGCGACATAAGACGCCGCCGCATTTACGCCGTCATCGGCCGGCAGTTCTTGCACCGTCGTCATCGGCAATCACGAGTAAAAAAAGCAAAGGCCGTCGAGTTTGGCTCGACGGCCTTCGAATACTTCTCAACGCTTAAATCGTACGACTACTGCTTCGGCAGCTTAATACCGGCCGTCAGGTTACGAGGATCCTGGTATCCTTCGACCAACTCGATGCCGTAAGGACGACGGAGTTCCCATTCGGCGCGAGCGGCCCACGGTGTGCCGGCGTGGTCTTTCACCACTTGACGGAACAACTCGTCGGCCTTGTCGCGGAGTTCCTGGGTCACTTCCGGCTTCAGCAGCCGCTTGACGTTCGTCATGTTCCATTCG
>CAMCTH010000263.1 GCA_945877965.1 Planctomicrobium piriforme
GACCGTATCCAGATTTTCGACGTCGATGGCAAGTTGCTGGACGTGTGGAAAGGCTTTGCGCCGTACGGCTTGGCCTTCGACCATCACGGTACTTTGTTTGTTGCCGATGGCCGTGCCAACCAAGTGCTGCAACTCGATGCAGCAGGAAAAGTCGTTGGACGATTTGGCCGCGAGGGAACGGCCGTCGGTGAATTCTCCCTGCCTCACATGCTCGCGTTTGACGCGGACGACAATCTGCTCATCACCGAAATCGGCGGCAAGCGAGTGCAGAAGCTCGTGCGAGAATAGAGCGAGAAGTTCGACGCAGAGCACTATTTCAGCGACTTGGCCAGCTTGCCTAAGACGAATTCGTACGCTTCCACGGCGTCGTCGTAGCTCGTGCTATGACCGCCGAGCGGCCGATGAATCAAACGCACCGGTCGACCAAGTTTCTGCAATAGATCCAGCAAACGAACGACGCTTTCGGACGGAACGCTCGGATCACGGCCGCCGGTGGTGCAAGCGATCGGCATCGTCAGGCGCTCCGGTGCAAGTTCGGCACTGCGACGCTTGTATTCTGCGGGAACGGTTTGTTTGTCGCCGCCGTAGGAGGCACGGATGGCGTCCCGAAAGTTTTCGTATTCCCACAGGTTCGCCGTACCGTTCATCGCGACGACTCCGTCGACGAGTTCCGGATGCAATGCCGCGAACGTTAAACTTCCGGCTCCTCCCATTGAACCGCCGGACACGATGACGTGACGGATCGTGTAACGTCGCTTCGTTTCGTGGATGATCTGTACGACGTCCGCCTCGGCTTTCGGACCCATCCACGACGTCGCGGCCCGATAATCGGGCGAAATGAAAATCATCTGATGCTTTGCCGCCGTGTCGCGCGCCGCCCGACACTCGTCGCGATTTTGCTTGACGAATTGCCAGCGGTCGGAGCCGTGGCCGTGCAGTGCCAGTAGCAGATCGTGCGGTTGCTGTGGGTCGAAATCGACCGGCAGAATCCGCACATAGCGTTCTTCATGGGAATCGATCTCGGCGCGAAAGACGACGTCTTCGACCGTCGGTTCAGCAGCGGCGACCGGCAGCACGGCAAGCACGACCGTGATCAGCGGCGTCCATCTAAGCGATGAACACGGAAATACGCGACACGTCTTCATCAACCAATTACCAATGAGGGGCTCTTCAAGCAATTGTATGAACGCCAATGTGTTGTTTGTAAAATCGTTTTTAATTGACTGGCTTCGTGGAAACCGATAACCTATCAAGAGCTATTGATCGATCCCAGCCCGCCTTTTTCCGGCCAATTCCTACCTTGCCGGGACCGTTTGGATTTCTCCTCCCTGCGCTCCTTAGTTCGTTGCGAACTGCGTACTCCGCCCGTGCGAGTGGCCGATCGCGAAATCTTCGGGCTCAACGCTATGCCTCATAGCAAACTAAACCGGCTTTGCCCGCTCATCTTCGCAATCGCGACGGTTGTCGTCGGCGAGGCGACGGCGGACTCGCACGATGCGGGAACGACGTTCTTCGAGAAGTCGATCCGACCGGTGCTAGTGAAGCATTGTTACCAGTGCCACTCGGCCGAGGCTGCGGCGAAAGACAAACTGCAAGCCGGTCTGCTGCTCGATACCAAGTTGGGCCTGCTGACCGGCGGTGAGAGCGGGCCGGCGATCGTGCCCGGACATCCGGAGAAGAGCCTGCTCGTCGGCGCTTTGAAGTTTGAGTCGTATGAGATGCCCCCCACCGGGCGCTTGCCGCCCAACGTAATCGCCGACTTTGTAAAGTGGGTCGAGATGGGTGCGCCCGACCCACGCGATACCGGGGTTGCGGCGACGCCGACTCCGCGCCGGGCCGCCTTTCAAATCACGGCCGAAGACCGAAGGCACTGGGCCTTTCAACCGGTAGACGACGCCGCTCCGCCGCAGGTGGAAGGCGCGGCCTGGGTGCGCGACGACCTGGATCGCCATGTGCTGGCCGGCATCGAACGAGCCGGGCTTCGCCCGAGTGAAGCGGCCGACAAATACGCCTTGCTGCGCCGCACGACGTTCGTCCTCACCGGCTTGCCGCCGACGCCCGACGAGATCGCGGCCTTCGCGGCCGACAATCGCCCCGACGCCTTCGAATGCGTCGTCGACCGACTGCTCGCCTCATCGGAATTCGGCGTTCATTGGGGACGTCGCTGGCTCGACGGCGTGCGTTATGCCGACAGCGTCGACAAGTCGGGCGAGTATCGCCGCTGGGTCGTCCGGGCGTTTAACGAAGACCTGCCGTACGATGAGTTTGTGAAGTTGCAAATCGCCGGCGATCTCTATCCCGCAAAGGCCGACGTTCCGACCGAGCGCGTCCATGTCAGCGGCGCTTCGTTCGACGGCATCGCGGCCACCGGCATGATGGCCTTGGCCGTGTGGGAACTTGTCGGTCGCGACTTGGCCGTGGCCGAAATCGTCGACAGTCAAATCGACCTGGTCGGTCGCCAACTGCTTGGTCTCACGCTCGCCTGTGCCCGCTGCCACGATCACAAGTTCGACCCGATTTCGACGCAAGACTATTACGCGCTGGCAGGCATTCTGTTCAGCAGCCACATCGCCACCGGCAAGCTGATTGCCGACGATCGCCTGGGGAATGAGTTGATCGAAGTGCCGCTGCTGAACGCGAAGCAAGCGGCGCACAACAAGCGACTTGATGCGGCAATCGCGAAGCTCGATGCACAGATCGCCGTCGTTGTGAAGAAGATTCCGCAAGCGTCGCGATTGGCCGACGTCGTCGCCCAACGGGCCGACCTCGACGGGCAACTCGCTCGTGCCACGACGACAACAAGCAAGAAAAGCCTGACGGATCAGCTCGCGAAGCTGAGAACCGAACAAGACAAACTGCTTGCCGATCAAACGAAGCGCAAGTGGGAAAAGACTCCGCCCGAGTTACAAGAGATTGCCGCGCTGCGAACGAGCGTCGCGATGTTGAGAACGCAGAAGGCCATCGTTCCCACGGCGGTCTCGATCGCCGAAGGTGGCGTACCCGGTAGCAATCGCGAGCAGATCGGCGACGCGCCGGTGTATCTCCGCGGCGAGTATCAGCGCGAAGGGGCGATCGTTCCGCGTCGCTTTCCGACGATCCTCGCCGGCGAGACGCAAACGCCGCTTGGTACGCGCATCAAGCAAAGCGGCCGCCGCGAACTCGCCGAGTGGATCGTCTCGGCCGACAATCCGCTGACCGCTCGCGTGATGGTCAACCGGATCTGGCAACAGATGATCGGCCGCGGACTCGTTCGTTCGCCCGACAATTTTGGCCGCCTCGGCGAACGACCGACGCATCCCGAGCTGCTCGATCATTTGGCCCGGCGATTCGTCGACTCCGGCTGGTCGGTGAAGCAGCTGATCCGCGAGATTGCCCTGTCGAGCACATTCCGCCAAGCGAGCTTCACTTCGCCCGAGATCGCTCGCAATGATCCGGAAAACACGACCGTATCGCACATGAATCGTCGCCGCCTCACCTACGAAGAGCTGCGCGATTCGTTGCTGCAACTCAGCAATCGGTTGGTCGAAGACGATGCTGCCGCACCGAGCACGACGACCGACGACCTGTGTCGGCGGACGATGTTCGACGCGCTTGATCGCCGCAAGACCGATGTAACGGCGGCGATTTTCGACGGCCCTGATTCGAAGGCCATCGTGCCCATACGGGCCGAAACGACGACCGCACCCCAGGCCTTGTTCCTGATGAACAACCCGCTAATGCTCGACACGGCCGAGCGTTTGGCCGCGCGGTTGGCGGAAGAAACGTCGGCCGACGACCGTCAACGGCTGGAAAATCTATGGCTGCTCACATTAGGCAGGCCGCTGGAGGAGGCAGAGGCCGAAATAGCACTCGGCTTCATCGCCGAGCACTCTTGGGAACGCTTCATTCAGGCACTGTTGGGAACAAACGAATTCGCGTATCTCGATTAAGAACATGAAAACAAGACACGGTTCAATCCATCCGCACCCCACCGGCGACGCCGAGCCCGCTGCCATCGATCGCCGTCGGATGCTCGGCTGTTTGGCCGGCGGATTCGGCAGCGTCGGCTTGGCTGCGATGCTCGGCGAATCGGCCGCGGCCGATTCGGCCGCCGCAAAACTCGGTTTGCCGCATCACGAGCCGCGAGCGAAGCGCGTCATCTTCCTATTCATGAACGGCGGTCCGTCGCAGGTCGATACGTTCGACCCCAAGCCCGGCCTCGTGCGCTGGGAAGGCAAGCGTCTGCCGGTGCTCGATCAGAACACCAACAAGTTGCTCGGCAAGCCGCGACCGCTGGGCAATGCGTTTCCGACGCCGTGGAAATTCGCCAAACACGGTGCGAGCGGCATGGACGTGAGCGAGTTGTTTCCGAACGTCGCCCGCCGCGCCGACGATCTCTGCCTGATTCGCTCGATGTGCTGCGACAGCTTTTTCCACGCCCAAGGGACGTTGGAGATGATGACCGGCAGCGGACTGTTCCTGCGCCCGAGCATGGGCTCGTGGCTGACCTACGGCCTGGGAACCGAGAACCGTAACTTGCCCGGCTTCGTCGTGCTCGGCAACACGATGGGGAACGTCGACGCAACGAAGGTGTTTAGCTCGGCGTTCTTGCCTGCGGAGTTCCAAGGGACGCGGCTAGCGAGCCTAAAAGAGCCGATCCCCAATCTGAAGTCGTCGCTCGACCAGGGGGAACAGCGCGCCCAACTCGACGTCATGCAGCAATTGAACGCTCGGCATATCGAGCGGCGCGGCGAGACCTCGGCCCTCAATGCCCGGATCGAGTCGTTCGAGCTGGCTTACCGCATGCAGACGATTGCCTCGGAAGCGTTCGACCTGTCGCACGAAACGGCCGCGACGCAAAACCTGTACGGTCTAAACGAATCGACGACGAACGACTACGGGCAACAATGCCTGCTGGCGCGCCGCTTGGTCGAACGAGGCGTGCGTTGCGTCGTCGTCAATCATCGCGATTGGGATCAGCACAGCAACCTGCTTTCCGGTCACGAGAAGAATGCTCGCTCGGTCGATCGCCCGATCGCCGGACTGCTGACCGATCTGAAGCAACGCGGCCTGCTGGAAGATACGCTCGTGATCTGGGGCGGTGAGTTCGGCCGCACGCCGAACACCCAAGGCAAGAACGGCCGCGATCACAACACGGCCGCGTTTTCGATGTGGCTCGCGGGCGGCGGCGTGAAGGCAGGCCACATTCACGGCGAGACCGACGAGTTCGGAGCCTATACCGTCGCAGGCCGCACGCACGTTCACGACCTGCACGCGACGATCTTGCATCTGATGGGCCTCGACCACGAACGACTGACCTACCGCTACGGCGGCCGCGACTATCGCCTGACCGACGTCTTCGGTTCGGTGGTGAAAGAGATTCTGGTATAACTCCCCGGCCGACTGACAACGCGAACACCCCTTTGGTTTGGAATCGAAACACATGCTCACGTTCTACGGGCGGCAGAAATTACTGTGCGACGGACTCGCTCGACGCGACTTCCTGCAACTCGGAGCGCTCGGGCTCGGCGGTCTCACCTTGCCGCATCTGTTGCAAGCCGAAGCGAGGGCGGGTGTCGCCGGCAAGTCGCACAAAGCGGTCATCATGATCTACATGTGCGGCGCACCGTCCCACCAAGACACGTTCGATCTGAAGATGGACGCGCCCGCGGAGATTCGCGGCGAGTTCAAGCCGATCGACACGGCAGTGCCCGGCATCCAAATCTGTGAGCACTTGCCGCAGTTGGCTCGCTGCATGGACAAGCTCGTCCCGATCCGCTCGGTCGTCGGTTCGCCGAACGGCGCGCACGATTCGTTCATCTGTTACACCGGACGTTCGACGCTGAATCAACCTCAAGGAGGTTGGCCATCGCTCGGTTCCACGACGGCGAAAGTGTTGGGACCGGTCGATGCGTCGGTACCGCCGTTCGTCGGACTTTCGCCGAAGGCCGGGCATCCGCCGTACGGTTCGCCGGGGCTTCCTGGGTTCCTCGGCCCGGCGATGTCGGCCTTTCGACCGTCGGGCGAAGGTCGCGACGACATGACGCTCCAAGGGATAACGCTCGGTCGATTCGGCGATCGTCGTTCGCTGCTCTCATCGCTCGATCAGATGCGACGCGAGATCGACGGCTCGGGCATGATGGTCGGACTTGATGCTTTTCAACAGCAAGCCCTGGGACTGCTCACGTCGAGCCGTATGGTTGAGGCGCTCGATTTGAGCCGTGAAGAGCCGCGCGTTCGCGAACGCTATGGCAAGGGCGACCCTAACAACTACGGCGACGGCGCCCCCCGCAATCTCGAACACTTTCTCACGGCACGGCGATTAGTCGAGGCCGGTTGTCGCGTCGTCACGTTGAACTTCGGTCGTTGGGACTTCCATAGCGACGAATTCAACGGCATGAAGAACACGCACTTGCCGCCGTTCGATCAAGGTATGTCGGCCTTGGTCGAAGACCTGCACGAACGTGGCCTCGACGACGACGTTGCCGTCGTCGCCTGGGGCGAGTTCGGCCGCACCCCGATGATCAACAAAGATGCAGGCCGCGATCACTGGCCGCAAGTCGGCTGTGCGCTGCTGGCCGGCGGCGGCTGGCGGCGCGGTCAAACGATCGGCGCGACCGATCGTTTGGGCGGCGCCGTCAGTGAACGGCCCGTCCACTTCGGCGAGGTACTCGCCTCCCTCTATCGGCATCTCGGCATCGACCCGGATCTGCCGCATCTGCGCGACTTGTCGGGCCGACCGCAGTATCTGGTCGACGGCAGCCATCAACCGTTGCCGGAGTTGGGGTAATCGTCGCGATCGTCCTTTGGGAATTGAAAACGCTCTATTCTTCTTGGGCCGCTTATTCCCGCTC
>CAMCTH010000264.1 GCA_945877965.1 Planctomicrobium piriforme
CCGAGCAGATCGAGCAGATTCTTGCGGAGTGCGAAGTCGTTCTTCGTCGCCCCGATGCCACCGAAGAGCGACTCGAAAGCCAACTCCGGTCGGCACTGTGCCGCGAGCGGTTGCCCCGGCCCCCAAGCGGACGAACAACGGATCGCCTTCGTATTGGGCTGGCCGGGATCCACGCCCAAATTAAGCAACGGAAAGATGCCGCCGAGCTTCCGCGCGATCGCCGCGTCAATTGTCTCCGCCGGGATGTTGCGCCGCTTGTCGTCGCCGACTCCGACGTTGACGGCAGCGAGCGCTCCGAAGCCGGCTCCGTGATCGGGATGCACCGCCCCGGCTCGCAAGCCATGAATGATCGTCAGCCGATCTTTCCAAGCCGCGAACGGTTCAATGTCGAACGGCAGCGTGAGATCGGTCAGCGGATACGTCTTGGTTTTCGTCCCTTCGAGCATCGGCGCGGGGAGTTCATTCGGCAGCGAACCCTTTTCGTGAAAACCGTTGCCGAACAGGACGAAGACGACTCGCCTGGGAGTCTTGTAAGTGCCTGCCTCCTGCGCGGCCAATTTGTCGAGCAACGGCAAGAACGCCAATCCGCCTGCTCCGGCGGACAACGATTTCAACAGCGTGCGACGACCGATGTGATGCATGGTTATTCCTTTCCTGATTGGTTTGTCATTCGAAACATGAATGGCTCCGAAGTCAGCAACGACGTAATCAGCGCGTTCATACTGCCGCCGCTCTTGCGATAAGCCTGATGAGCCGCGACGAGCGTCGGCCCGTCGGCGAGTGTTTCGTTGCGGCCCAGGAAATAGCGGAAGGCGTGTCGAACGAAGACCTGCTCAACATGTTCGGACTCGGCGAGGCGGCGGATCAACTCGAAGGGGTCTTTCACGGGACCGATGAGCGACGGGTCGGTGACGTCGGTCACTTCGCCCGTGGCGTCCAACGGTTGCGGCTTGTACTTCGTCTCACGCGGGACGCCGTACATGTTCAGATTCTTCTTGTCGGCCGTGGCTTCGCGATCGACTACCATTTCCTCGGTGCGGAATTGGCCGAAGTGATCGAACTGCTCGAACGGCAGTCCGAGCGGGTCCATCTGCTTGTGGCAGGTCCAGCAATACGTTTCGCGCGTCACTTGCATCCTGTCGCGCAGCGTGCGATGCGGTTCGTCAGGCAGCATCGCGTTGACCGTGATCGGCAGTTCGGGAATGCGGCCGCCCAGCAGTCGTTCGCGAATCCAACGGCCGCGATGAATGGCGTGGTTGTCGAAGTTGCTCGAATGGGCCACGAGCCACGCGGGATGAGTCAGCAAACCGAGCCGATGCTCCGGCGGAAAGTCGTACTGGCGATTCGGGTCCCAGTCGGCACGGGTCGCGATCGTGACTTCGTAGATCTTCATCAGAGTCTGCTCGTCAGCCTCGAACGTCGGCTTCTTCAGACGATAGGCGTCGGCCTTCACGTGCTGCTGGTACTCGGGCGAAACGGTCATCGCGAAGGTCTTCTTTGTTGTCAGCAGTTGCCGCAGGACGGCTTTATCCTCGGCCAACACCGCGAGCACGATGCGGTCGGCGTCGCTGACGAAGTAATCCGCATTCCAGCCGCGAGCCCCCCGCACGCCGATCTTCATGAGCGTCACTTCGTCCTTGAAGACGCTCGGCGCCGAGGCGTAGGCGAAGTACTCGCGAAAGAACCGCAGCACGCGCGGCTTAGCGATCGTCGAGTCACCCAGCAGACGCTTCACCTGCGACTCGACTTCCTCGCGCGTGGCGAGCTTCCCTTCGTCAGCGGCCTTCGCAAGCAGTTCATCGGGCACGCTGTCGGTCAGCGCGAAGGCAATCGCTCGTGCCAGATCACGCGGCGCGAGTTGCCGTGACGGCCCCGTCGGCAGCTCGACACGATGAATCAATTCCTTGTTGCAGAAGAGCGCGATCAGCAGCTGCTCGGCAGCCCCGGCACCGCCCGATGTCGCGAATGTCTTCCGCAGAAACGAGCCGTACCGTTCGGTCTCGCTCGCCGTCGGTGCTCGTTGAAACAGTCCTTGAAACGTCGGAGCCAACAGGGCTTCCGCTTGCTCGGGCGTCGCGGCGTCACCGGCCTTGATGAGCGTCGCCAACTCCTTGATGTAACCGCCGTAACTCGGCACGCCGCCGGCATGCTTCTTGATCATGGCTTGCGCAACGTTCGACCCATTGCGCAGCAGGAATTCGATCTCGGCCTCACCCACGCGATGAGCCGAGGCATAGTCCACGAAGTCGCGCTGCGGCGTGAAGTTCCACGGCGCGGTCAGCTTGTGCTCGCCGTAGTTCCGTAACGGCAAATTGAATTGCTTGATCATCTTGTCGAAGTAGCCTTCGTAAGCCTGCCCCGTCAGCCGCCACAGTCGCGGGTTCGTGCCGTTCGCATCGACAACCGTCTTGCCTGAGAACAGAGTCTGATGGTCGACGTAATTCCCTTTGATCGGCGGGAGCCATTTGCCGTCATCCAGTACGACCCCTGCCGCGCGAATCGACGTCGCAAGCCACTTCGCCGCCTGCGTCCGTTCCGCTTCAGTCGGTTGCTCCGCATCTCGCGGCGGCATCTCCCGCCCTTCGAGCTTCTCGTAAACAGCTAGAAACACCTGCAACTCGCGAGGCTTCGAGAGGTCACCCGTCAGCCCAACCAAAGACACCCTGCTTTCGGGATCTTTCACGCCATGACAATCGACGCAATACCGCTTCACAAATGGCGCGACCGCGCGACCGAAGTCCGCATCTCGTTGCACGGAAACTTCCTGTGCCTCCACGGCTGCGGCACCCGCCCAGGAAACAAACAACAGCAAGATTACATGGCGGTTCATGAGTGGAAACTTCTCCCAATGAATTCGTACTTGCCGATCGACTCACGCCAACAATTCGCTCAACGGTCCATACTGTGCGGCGGGTTCTTTCGTGCCATCGTGATTGAAGGTGTCGCGCGGTTTTCCGGCGGCGTGGAGTAGCGTGCAGTAGAGCGCGTTGATCGTTGGATTCGAACGCGGTGCAAGGCCCGTGTCTCGCTGACCGGGAACGCCGAATTGCAACGGTCGGTTGGTGAGCGGATAGGAGACAAATTGCCCGCCTTTAAGCCGTCCACCCAGATCGCCCACCAGCACGAAGGGCCAGTTTTCGCCGCCCGAGTGCTGCCAATTAGCGCTGTCGCTGGTGAAGACCAGCACCGTGTTGTCGAGCATCGTTCCCCGGCCCTCGGGTGTGGCCTGTAGTTTATCCAACAGCCGCGCCAATTGCTCGGCGAGATAGCGGCGATAGCGCGACAGCACTTGGTAGCCGGTCAGCATCAACTCCGGATCCGTCGTTCCGTGGCCGATCAAATGCACTCCCGAATTCGTGAGCCCCGTGTATGTCGTCTTCAAGCCGCACAGGCCGGAGGTAATCGTCACCACATTCGTCAGACCGGAGATCAGCGCCGCAGCTGCGATGTCGCACTGCGCCGCGGCAATCTCGGTCATCTTCAACGCCGGTTTGTCGGGCAACATCGGAGCGTGTCGAGTGAGTTCGCCCGCTTCGTACCTTCGAGACAATTCTCCTTGTCGCTTCGTCATGGTCTCTAGGGAGTCGAGGTGACTGTCGAGCAACTCGCGTTCCGGCCCCGCGATTTGCGAGCGCACGAGGTTCAGATCGCCTTTCACGAAGTCGAGGAGATTCTTGCGATTGGCAAAAGTGTTTCGTTTGGCGCCGACGCTGCCGAACAGGGTCTCGTAAGCGATCTCAGGGCGGCATTGAGCCGCGATCGGCCGGCCGCCTCCCCAGGCCGATGAGACGAAGGCGGTCGCTGAGGATTGGCCCGCCGCGATGCCCAGCACGAGCAACGGAAACACAGTCGTCGCATTCTTCGCCACGGCCGCGTCGATCGACTCCCCCTTGGCTTGATCCTTGCTGAACGGCAGCCCGGAGAGAGCGCCGAAGCCCGCGCCGTGGCTCGGACTCAAATGGAATCCGCGCAATCCCTGGATGATCGTCATCCGCTCGCGCCACGGAGCGAACGGTTCCAGATCGAAGGGGAGTGTGAGGTCCTTGAGCGGTAGTTGCTTCACCTTGTCGGTCGCCAACGGCACGCCGACCGGCTGCGCCCCTTCTTCATGAAATCCGTTGTCGAACAGCACGAAGATGATTCGCTTGGGAGTCGCGTCCGTACCGGCGGCGTGGGCTTCGATCTTCTGGAGCAACGGGGCGAGCAACAGACCGCCGGTGCCTGCGGAAATTCCCTTCAAGAGGGTGCGACGATGGATCATGGCCTGGTCCTTTCTTCGACCGCGTGCGTGCGCAACAGAAACGAGTCCGAGGTCAGCAACGAAACCAACAGTGACTTCAGGCTGCCGTCGTTTTCACGATACGCCTTGTGAGCCGCCACGAGCGTCGGCCCGTCGGCCAGTGTTTCATTTCTTCCCAGGAAGTAGCGGAAGACGTGACGAACGAAAACCTGCTCGACGCGCTCGGAGTCGGCCAGTTTGCGAATCAACTCCAACGGCGTCTGCACGGGGCCGTCGAGCCCAGGCACGCCGCTCAGTTCGATGCCCCCCGAGAGATCGAGCGGCGCGGTCGTCATCGCTCGGCCTTTAGTCGGGTCCTTGAGGCGCTGCGTGGCTGTCTGGTCGACGACAATCTCCGCCGACCTGTATCGCCCCAGGTGATCGTACTGCTCGAACGGAAGTCCCAACGGATCCATTAGTCGATGGCATTTCCAGCAATAGGCGTCGCGAGTCACCCGCATTCGCGCTCGTAGCGTCTGGTCCGGCTCGTCCGGCAAGGCCGCGTTGACCGTGACGGGTACTTCGGGCACCACTCCTCCCAGCAGCTTCTCGCGAATCCAACGTCCGCGCTGAATCGCGTGATTCTCGAAATTCGTCCCGTGCGCGATGAGCCAGCTCGGATGCGTCAGCACTCCCATGCGATGATCGGCCGGCATGTTCATGGGCTTGTAATCCAGCCAATCCTCGACCGTGATCGAGACTTCGTAGGTCGATAGGACGAGCTTCTGCTCTCCCGTGTGGCCGAAGTCGGGAAGGGCCTTTTCTCGCAATCGTTTTTCGCTGGTCGTCCTGGCGCTCGCAGGCGTGCGATTCGAAAGCACAAACATCCTGGTCGACGTGAGTAGTTCGCGCAGCACGTGCTTGTCGTCCTGGAGGATCGACTCAATCAGTCGATCCGTGTCGGCGACGTAGACCGACGGCTGATAGTCGCCGCGAATGGGAATCCCCAACTCCTTCAGCGTCGTCTGGCACTTGAAGATGTCGACCGCTTTGGTGTAGTTAAAGTATTCGTGAAAGAAGCCCAGCAGTCTTGGCTTCGGAACGGCGTCATCGTCCAAGAGGCGTTCGACATGTTGTCGCACTTCGTCGCGCGAACCGAATCTGCGGTCGGTCACGGCTTTCAGCAGCACGGGATCGGGTTCTCGATCCGTGAGCGTCAACGCCAGCGACCGGGCCAAAGGGCGCGGCGCCAGCATCGCCCGCGCGCCTTCAACGGGTTCCAAGCGATATAAGACTTCGGGGTGAAACATGACGCCGATGAGGAACTGCTCCACCGCCTCGTCCGTCTCCATGATTCTCAGATTGTTGGTGAGGAAATCGCCGTAGCGCGCCAGTTCCGCAGGCTCCATCGGACGATTGAGGATCTTCTCAAAGAGCGGCTTCACCACTCCTTCAATCTGAGAGCGAGTGGCCGACTTTCCCGCTTCGATCGCGAGCTTAATCGGCGACGTTTGATGGCCTTTGATGTTTGACCAAATCTTCTGTGCCACTCGCTCGCAGTTGCGCAGATGCACGGCGATCTCCGCCTCGCCGACTCGATGCGAAGTGGAATAATCGGAGAAATCGTGGCCCGGTTGCAGCTTCCACGGATGCGTGATCGTCAGCGGATTCACATCAATGCGAAACTGCTTGATGACCCGCTCCATGAATTGCTGATACGCGGTATTCGTCACGCGCCATACTCGATCGGGAGTGCCCGTCGTTTCGCCGGACCGGCTTGAGAATAAAGCCTCGTGATTGACCCAGTTGCCGCGCGCCGGGCTGAGTAGTTTGAACGGATCGACATACACACCGGCGTCAGTCAGCGTTCCCTTGAGCCAAGTCAGCAATTGCCGACGTTCGGCGCTGGTTGGCTGCTTGGCCTCTTCCGGCGGCATCTGTCCGTTTTCGAGCTGCTCATAGACCCGTTTCCACACTGCCACGTTCGCCCGCTCGAGCGCCGTTCCCGCCGCCTTAGGAAGCGTCAGATCGGCCTCCGGGTTCTTCTCGCCGTGACAATCCGCGCAATACCGGTTCAAGAGCGGCGCAACCACGCTCTTGAACTCCGCACCCCGCTGCGTAATAGCTTCTTCAGCCTCGACGACGGCGGCGCCGGCCAAAGAAACGACCAGCATTAGAATGTGACGCATCAGGGTTGCTTTTATCTCGAACGGTTCGCGTGTCTTTGCCACGCGATCAAACACTCACAACTATTCTCACGTCTCACTATCACCAAGGGCATGTTTCAAAGCCACCACTACCACGCCGCAGATTTCCTTGGCCCGGAGCAGCGGCCGTGATTCTCCTTAGCACTCGATGACGCTATCGCAGACTGAAATCATCCGGAAGTCGCACTTCGGGTTAAACCCGAACAGGCCGTCCTTGCGAGGAGTGGCCGTCGTGCGAGTAACCGGAGATCTTGAACCCGGGATTTCCCAATTGGCTTGAGCCTGGACCCGATCCAAGCTCGAAACGCTCGCCATTTTAACATCGCGCCCCCCCCCCGCGTCTAGCGCGGAATGAATTGTCATCGTTTTCTCCGTCCTGATTCCGATTCCCTCGTTTCGACGA